>CAZHDP010000245.1:0-1469 GCA_964531605.1 uncultured Burkholderiaceae bacterium
TTCGCGACCTTTTGGTCATGAATTTGCGAAACGCTGGGTATGGTGTGACCAGTGTCGCGGATGGCGCAGCGGCCCTGGCCACTGCGATGGCCCAGCCACATGATGTGTTGGTGCTGGACTGGATGATGCCCGGCATGGATGGTTTGGATGTCTGCAAGGCTTTGCGCGCCCGCGCTTGTCACACCCCCATCTTGATGCTGACGGCCAAGTCCACCGAGCTGGACCGCGTGTTGGGGTTGGAGCTGGGTGCCGATGATTACCTGACCAAACCTTTTTCACTGGCCGAATTATTGGCCAGGGTGAAAGCCTTGCTGCGCCGCGCAGAGATGCTGAGTGCTGCCCAAGCGGGGAATGCACCTTCTGCACGCACCCTGCGCATTGGGGAGTTGGAGATATCGCCAAGCCGTCGGCAAATCATGGTTCGGGGGCAGGTGCTGGAGTTCACGGCCCTGGAGTTTGACCTGCTGTTGCACTTTGCCCAGCATCCAGGGCATGTGTTTTCACGCGCGCAGTTGCTCAACGCGGTGTGGGGTTACACCCACGACGGGTACGAACACACCGTCACCACCCACATCAACCGGTTGCGTGCCAAACTGGAGCGAGACCCCATGAAGCCCGAGCTGATTTTGACGGTGCGTGGTGCGGGGTACAAGCTGCGTGAGGCGCACTGAGCCATGACGGTTCGCCTCAAGATCGCGTTGACCATTTTTCTCACGGGTTTGCTCACTGCGGCAGGCGTGGTGACCACTGTGCTGTTCGCCTTTGAGCGTTTCGAACACGAATCAATGTACTACCGTGCTACTGCTTTTTTAGAGCGTGTGGTGGCTGAACACACCGACATGTTGGGCATGCAAGAGCGCCACCCTGACGAGTTCAACGTGTTTTTGCGCAACCTGGTGTTGTTTGAACCTGACTCACAACTCTATGTCCTCACCACGGATGGCACTGTGCTGGCCAGCTCGGTGCTCCAACCCCTGCCTCAGGGCTTCAAGGTCAATTTGGCCCCCGTCAAAGAGGCCAGTGGTGCAGAGCCCATGCCGTATGTGATGGGCGATGATCCTGAGCGCATGGGCACCAAAACCATCGTGTCCGCGCGAGCACTGCAGCGTGCCGTCATCGCCAATCCAGGCTCTGCCGCAGGCTACCTCTACCTGGTCTGTCATAAAACCACGTTGAGCCAAAGCAGTGTGGCCGCGTTGCAGGGGACGTTTGTCACGCCAGCGTTGGTGGCGGTCGTCGTCGTGGTCGCCTTCAGTACCTTGCTGGCGGCATGGGTGGCTGCCAGCATCACCCGTCCATTGACCCAGCTCAGCGCCGCTGTGGCCGACGTGACCCGGGATGGCCTGGGTGAACACGCTACCGCAAGGGCCATGGCGGTAGATGCTCCCTTGGGGCTGACAAACCTGTCTTCGGTTGACGAGTTTGGTCAGCTGGCCAGGGGCGTTCGCACCATATTGGACACCTTGCGT
>CAZHDP010000245.1:1479-5522 GCA_964531605.1 uncultured Burkholderiaceae bacterium
CACAGTGGGATACCCTGCGGCGCCTGGACCATTTTCGGCGTGAAGGGGTCAGCAATCTTTCCCATGATTTGCGTTCACCGTTGACCGCCACCGCCACCTGCCTGGAAACCTTGGACACCCGATGGTCCGGCGACACAGCGCGTGAACAAGACCGCCAGTTGCTGGAGGTGGCCCTGCGCAACACCCGCAATGCGGCGCGTTTGGTGCAGTCCTTGGGTGATTTGGCGCAGTTGGACGAGCCAGCCTTCCAACTCCGGATTGAGCTGATGGACGTCTGTGAACTGATTGACGATGTGGTGCTGCGCTTTGCCGAGCGGGCTGAACGCCAAGGCATTCAATTGGTTTCGGGTGTCACTGTGTCCCAAGTTGACTCAACCTCAGCACCTCAGCCGGCGGTGTGGGTCAAGGTGGATGTTCAGCTGTTAGAGCGGGCCATGGCCAATCTGGTGGACAACGCGCTCAAATTTTGTGGTCCAGGTGCGGTGGTTCGTCTGGGGGCTCACCAGCGTGGTGCCCTTGCCCACATCACTGTGGAAGACAGCGGGCCAGGCATCGCGTCGGCTGACTTGCCGCACCTGTTCGACCGCCTGTACCAAGCTCGGCAAAGTGCTGCACCCGCCACCGGCGAGGGCGGCAAAGGCCTTGGTTTGGCGATCGTGAAGCGAATCGCTGAATTGCACGGCGGTGAGGTGACAGTGACCAGCCAGCTTGGCCTTGGTACGGTGGTCACGCTGAGCTTGGCGGCTGAGGGCTGAGCCCTCACCCGCCCAACAGGTCACATCCCGGCGTAGTTCGGGCCACCACCACCTTCTGGCGTGACCCAGACGATGTTTTGCGTGGGGTCTTTGATGTCACAGGTTTTGCAGTGGACGCAGTTTTGCGCGTTGATCTGCAGTTTGTCTTGACCGGCATCCGTTTTCACGAATTCATACACACCTGCAGGGCAGTAGCGTGCCTCAGGCCCTGCGTAGGTGATGAAGTTGGTGTTCACCGGCACCAACTCATTTTTCAGCGTGAGGTGGGCGGGTTGGTTTTCTTCGTGGTTGGTGTTGCTGATGAATACGCTAGACAAACGGTCAAACGTCAACTTGCCATCTGGCTTTGGATAGTCAATGGGCTTGCACTCAATGGCTGGCTTCAAGTAAGCGTGATCTGGTTTGTCGCGTCGCAGCGTCCACGGGATGTGGCCCCGCAATACAAACTGCTCAAACCCGTTCATCAACGTGCCCGCTGCCAACCCATACTTGAACCAATTTTTGAAGTTACGGTCCTTGTTCAACTCGGCGTGCAGCCAGCTCTTTTCAAAAGCTTCAGGGTAGGCTGTCAACTCATCATGCTGGCGACCCGCAATGACGGCGTCGTAAGCCGCCTCGGCAGCCTGCATGCCCGTTTTGATGGCAGCATGGCTGCCTTTGATGCGGCCCACGTTCAGGTAACCTGCGTTGCAACCAATCAGTGCCCCACCTGGGAACACCGTCTTGGGCAGGGCGTTGATGCCGCTGGCGTTGATCGCGCGGGCACCATAAGACAAGCGCTTGCCCGTGATTTCGCCCTTTTCATTTTCAAAGTAGTAGCGGACGTTGGGATGCGTCTTCCAACGTTGGAATTCTTCAAACGGGCTGAGGTACGGGTTGGTGTAGCCCAGGCCGGTCACGAAACCCAACGCCACTTTGTTGCCTTCGAGGTGGTACAGGAACGCACCTCCGTAGGTGTCTGACGCCATGGGCCAGCCAGCGGTGTGCATCACAAAGCCAGGCTTGTGGCGGCTGGGATCAATTTCCCACAATTCTTTAATGCCGATGCCAAAACTCTGTGGGTCGCGGCCTTCGTCCAATTTGAACTTGGCAATCACCTGTTTGCCCAAGTGGCCACGTGCGCCCTCAGCAAACACCGTGTACTTGCCCAGCAGTTCCATGCCCAATTGGAAGTTCTCAGTAGGCTTACCGTCTTTGCCGATGCCCATGTTGCCCGTGGCCACGCCTTTGACGGATCCATCTTCGTTGTAGAGCACCTCCGCTGCCGTGAAGCCGGGGAAAATTTCAACGCCCAGCGCCTCTGCCTGCTCACCCAGCCATTTGGTGACGGCACCCAGGCTGACGATGTAATTGCCGTGGTTGTGCGCAAAGGGGGGCAGCAGCGGGTTGGGTACGCGAAAGCCAGATTTTTCGCTCAGAAAAATGTAGGCGTCATCGTGCACCGGTTGGTTCAGCGGAGCGCCACGTTGTTTCCAGTCTGGAATCAGCTCAGTGAGTGCCTTGGGGTCCATGATGGCACCCGACAGGATGTGTGCACCAGGTTCGGAGCCTTTTTCAAGCACCACCACCGATATGTCTTTGCCATTTTTTTCAGCCAGCTGTTTCAGTCGGATCGCTGTTGACAGGCCACCAGGGCCTGCGCCGACCACGACCACGTCGTATTCCATGGCTTCGCGAGGGCCGAATTGGGCAAGGATGTCATCGTGGGTCATTGCAAGTCTCTGTGCTGGAATGAAATGGCGGCAGGGCGTGAGCCCGACCGAATCTGGGCACATTTTATGCGGGTCTTCAGCCTGAACTGGGGTTGAGTTGTGTGAAACTCATCCCTCTGCACTGCCCTGAACTTTTGAGACTCCCCGCATGGACACCTCCGCATTTCGAATTTCTGGCCTGGTCTTTGATCAGCCTTCCCGCCCTTTGCTGTCGAAGGGGGCAGCGATGGTCTTGTTGGCCTTGTCCTTGGCTGCCTGCGAAAAGTCAGGCCCCGCGAGCGCCGGTGGCGGTGCGCCAGGCGGCATGCCTCCCGCTGAAGTGGGTGTCGTCACGGTGACACCCGGCGTGGTGGGTCTTGTCACAGAACTGCCTGGTCGGCTGGAGGCGTCAAGGGTCGCCCAGGTGCGTGCCCGCACGGCAGGCATCTTGCAGCAGCGCGTGTTCCGCGAGGGCAGTGATGTCAAAGCCGGGCAGTTACTGTTCCGCATTGACGCTGCGCCCTATGCTGCAGCGCTCGATGCAGCCCGCGCGACCCAAGCCAAAGCCGAAGCCAATGCGGCCCAAGCCACGGCGCTGGCAGAGCGGTACAAGCCGCTGGTCGATGCCAATGCCGTGAGCAAACAAGAATACGCCTCGGCTGTCGCCGCCCAAAAGCAAGGTGAAGCCGACGTGGCGGCTGCCAAGGCGGCGGTGCAGACCGCGGCCATCAATGTGGACTATGCCACTGTCACATCGCCCATCTCTGGTCGCATCGGCCGTGCTTTGGTGACCGAAGGGGCATTAGTAGGGCAGGGTGAAGCGACCCCCTTGGCACTGGTGCAGCAAATTGACCCGATGTACGTCAATTTCACCCAATCGGCGGCGGAGGCCATGGCCCTGCGCCGTGCCATGGATGCCGGGCAACTCAAGCGCGCGGGCGGACCCGATGCCGCGAGTGTGCGGGTGGTCCTGGACGATGGCTCTGAATACGCCCGTCCCGGCCGATTGCTGTTCTCTGACCTGACGGTAGACAGCACCACCGGACAAGTCACCCTGCGTGCCGAGGTCCCCAACCCCGGTGGCGCGCTGTTGCCAGGTTTGTATGTGCGTGTGCGTTTGGAGCAAGCCCAGGCCGACAACGCCATCATGTTGCCCCAGCAGGCGGTGACCCGCACGGCCACTGCCGACACGGTGATGGTGGTGGGCGAGGATGGCAAAGTCAAACCCCGGCCCGTCAAAGTGGGTTCGGGCAAAGGCAACCAATGGGTGATCCTGGACGGCCTGAAGCCCGGCGAAAAGGTGGTGGTGGATGGTTTCCAAAAAATGCGTGGCGATGCCCCGGTGAAGCCCGTGCCTTGGACGCCAGTACCGCAGGGTGCTGCAGCACCAACCGCGCCCGGTTCAGCACCAGCTGCGAAGTCCTGAGGAGCACGGCATGGCCAAGTTCTTCATCGACCGCCCTATTTTTGCGTGGGTGATCGCGCTGTTCATCTTGGTGATGGGCAGTGTGGCCATCACCCAGTTGCCCGTGTCGCAGTACCCACCGGTGGCGCCGCCTTCCATCGTGATCTCCGCCAGTTATCCCGGTGCATCGGC
>CAZHDP010000246.1:0-5504 GCA_964531605.1 uncultured Burkholderiaceae bacterium
GGCCCGCTTGGCGACAGGCTATGTGTATTACGTCTCCCTCAAAGGCGTGACCGGCGCGGGCAACCTGGACACAGCCGCGGTAGAAGCGATGTTGCCGCGCATTCGCCAGCATGTTCACATCCCCGTTGGCGTCGGTTTCGGCATCCGTGATGCAGCGACCGCAAAAGCCATTGGTCATGTGGCAGATGCGGTGGTGATCGGCAGCAAGATCATCCAATTGATTGAAGACCAACCGCATGAGAAGGTCGTCCCAGTGGCCATCAACTTCCTGCGTGAAATCCGTACTGCGTTAGACGCAGCATAATAAGCCTCACATTTGCCACCCCGTGCACCCTTCCGCCTTGAATGGACGTCGCTTGCCTTCAAGCGACTCCAAGGCGGACTGGTTCACGGAGGTTGACTGAACACAAGGACTTGAGCATGAGTTGGCTAGAAAAACTGTTGCCCCCCAAAATCCAACAAACCGATCCCGCTGAGCGGCGAAGCGTCCCAGAAGGCTTGTGGATCAAATGTCCGAGCTGTGAAACTGTGTTGTACAAGACGGACTTGGAACAAAACCAAAACGTCTGTCCCACTTGCAGCCATCACCACCGCGTCGGGGCAAGGGCCCGCTTGAATGCGTTCCTTGACAGCGAGGGCCGCTACGAGATTGGGCAGGAGGTGGTCCCTGTTGATGCGTTGAAATTCAAAGACAGCCGCAAATACCCAGACCGCATCAAAGAGGCGATGGAAAACACCGGTGAGACCGATGCCCTTGTGGTGATAGGGGGTGCCGTGCACAGCATAGGTGTCGTGGCTGCATGCTTTGAGTTTGATTTCATGGCGGGCAGCATGGGCTCGGTCGTGGGCGAACGTTTCGTGCGCGGCGTAGAGACCGCCATCGAGCAAAAAGTACCCTTCATCTGCTTCACCGCCACAGGTGGCGCCCGCATGCAAGAGGGGTTGTTGAGCTTGATGCAAATGGCCAAAACCAACGCTGCGCTCACACGCTTGGCCAAAAAGGGCTTGCCTTACATCAGCGTGCTGACCGATCCAACCACTGGGGGTGTCAGCGCCAGTTTTGCCTTTGTGGGTGATGTGGTGATCGCCGAGCCCAAAGCGTTGATCGGGTTTGCGGGACCTCGCGTGATTGAATCCACTGTGCGGGTCACGCTGCCGGAAGGATTCCAACGCTCGGAATTCTTACAAACCAAAGGTGCTGTAGATTTGATATGCGACCGCCGTGAACTGCGAAAAACCATCGCCACCACTTTGGCCATGTTGCAGCGTCAACCGGCGGATGCTGTCTCCTGAACTGCTTGGCAAACTCAGCGCCCATGAAAGTCACGTCAGATAACGGCCACTTGCAAGGCGCTGAGCACCATGGCCGCGATCTGCAACACCACCAACAACACCAAGGGTGACAGGTCAACGCCGCCAACCAAAGGCACCACACGGCGCACAGGTCGCAATGCAGGCACACAGAGCCGCTCCACCGTGTCGTACACCGGAGAGCGGGTTTGTACCCACGACAACACAGCGTAAACAATCAGCAAGCCTGTCAGGCCTGAAATCACCAAGCGCAGCAATCCAAAGAGTGCCAGCACGGGCACCGCTGTCAGGTCAGCCAAATGGCCACTGAACAGGTATGCCACAGCCCACAACAAGCTGAACTGGACAAACTCCAACAAGTAAGCCCCGAGCAGGCTTGCCACATCGATCCGAAAACCGGATGGCAACAGGCGACGCAACGGCAAAACAAGCCAGTTGGACAGTGCCATCGCAAACTGACCCAGCGGATTGCTGAACGGCACCCGCAGCCATTGCATGTACAGACGCAGCAAACATGCGCCACCCACAACACCCGCAATCACATCCAGTACAAATGAAAAAATGGAATACAACATGAGGGCAAGGTTCGAGTCAGAATGAAGAATCATAGCAAGGGCATCTGAAGCCCTGCTCTGTTGCAACCCTGCTGATCACCCCAACCGGCTCGGTGAGTACTCAGGCACACAGGCTCGCAACCACTGCCGCAACACCGCCGGCTCCGGGGCAGGTCCTGCCTCGGCAATCCAACGGGTCACAGCTTCCGCCGTCAAACTGTTCACGCCATGGACCTTGGCGATGCGCAATTTGGGATGAGGTGTGGCCAAGGTGGTCTCGTCGTCAGCCAGCAATTCTTCAAACAATTTTTCGCCAGGCCTCAAACCCGTGAAGGTGATCGGAATGTCTTGCTCCGTCTTACCCGACAAGCGGATCAATATCCGCGCCAGTTCCACGATTTTGACGGGCTCACCCATGTCAAGGACAAAAATTTGCCCAGACTGCCCCATCAGTCCTGCTTGAAGCACCAACTGAGCAGCCTCAGGAATGGTCATGAAATAGCGCACGATGTCTGGGTGCGTCACGGTCAAAGGCCCACCTCGGGCGATCTGTTCGGTGAACAGCGGCACAACCGACCCGCTTGAACCCAGGACATTGCCAAAACGCACCGCCAGAAACTGCGTACCCACATGTTCACGGGCCACCGCCTGCACCATGATCTCGGCCAGGCGCTTGCTGGCCCCCATGACGTTGGTCGGGTTCACAGCCTTGTCGGTCGAGACCAGCACGAAGCGCTTCACCCCTGCTTGTCCCGAGATTCGCGCAATATTCAAGGTGCCAAGGACGTTGGTACGGACGGCCTCAATCTCATTCAACTCTTCCATCAAAGGCACATGCTTATAGGCAGCAGCATGCAACACCACGGCGGGTTGGTGTTGTTGAACGATGGCCGCCAAACGGTCAGACTCACGCACATTGGCCGTGTAATACAAACCCCGCATCTGTGGATGTGCGGCTCGGAGTTCCTGCTCCAAGCGGTACATTGAGAACTCTGAGACATCCACACAAATCAGGCGCATGACACCAAAACGCGCAATTTGTCGACACAACTCTGAGCCAATAGACCCACCTGCACCCGTCACCATGACGGTATTTCCCGAGATCAGCTCAGACAGCGCTTTCGCGTCCAACTGCACAGATTCACGACCCAGCAAGTCTTCAATTTCAATTTTTCGAGGTTGACCCCATTCAGACTTTAACCATTCGTCGGGCCGAGGCATGGTGAGCAAAGTGAGGTCAGGACCTGCTGGCAACAGCATCACGTCGCGCCGGTCCGGCGATCCAGGGGGACAAGCCACCAATGCGGTCAGAACTCCTGCATCTCTGGCAATTCGAACCACATCTCGCGTGTGGCCCAATACGGGAACACTCTGCAGTGAGTGTCCCACCTCACCCAATACGGGTGACACGATGCCAACGGCTTGCCATTGCTTAGACCCTTTCAATGCGCCCAACGCATCGGCCGCATCTTGCAAGGAGCCCACAATTAACACTGAATGAGAGTCATCGATTGCCTCCGAGCGCTCGACCAAGGTTCGCCATGCCGCACGAACGCTGCTCAACAACACCAAGACCAACAGGGGTTGCAACAGCAACACTGATCGCGGAAAGTTCGGATACCGCAACATCAGCACCGCTGCCGCAGACAACACAGCCCCCCCGAGAACGCCCATTCCTAACTGCCGCAACTCCGGCAAACCGATATAACGCCAAACATGGCGATAGACCCTCGCAGCGCTCAAGCCCAAAGCAAAAGTCAACAACACCCACGGGGCACTGTGTGCCGCCACAGATTGAAACTCCAACGGAATATCCAGATTGAAACGCAACCAGAACGCAGCCCACCAAGCCAAGTACACCAACAGCATGTCCAAGGCCAAGAGTGCGAGAGTTTGACGACGCCAGTTCAAAAAACACCCCCCACCAACGCAATCGCGCGACGCAACTGATCAATCACTCTGATTTGCTGATCGGCAGGCATGTTAGATCCAGAAGGCAGACAAATGCCGGTGGTGAACAGTCGCAAAGACACATCCTGGCCTGGCTGATGCTCAAAATAAGGTGTCCCTTGAAACAAAGGCTGCATGTGCATGGGCTTCCAAACTGGCCGGGCCTCAATCGAGTGCCGTTCCAATGCTTTCATCACCTGATCACACCGCACATTGGCATCAGGCACATCCAATGTGAAACAAGTCAGCCAGCGGGTTGATACGTATTCGTCTGGCTGAGGCATCCAATTCACTTGAGGCAGGTCTGACAGAGCGGCTCGGTACACCTCGAACACCTGCCGCCTCTGAGCTACACGCTGTGCCAATACCTTCAGTTGCCCACGACCAATCCCTGCGAGCACATTGCTCATCCGGTAATTGAAGCCCACCTCGGTATGCTCATAGTGGCGTGCGGGCTCTCGCGCCTGTGTCGACAGTTTGCGAGCACGCGCGATCAAATCCGCATCATCAGCAACCAACATGCCACCGCCGGATGTGGTGATGATTTTGTTGCCATTGAACGAGTAGACCGCCATGCGGCCAAACGAGCCGCTGGCCCGCCCCTTGTAGCTGGCACCCAAGGATTCGGCGGCATCCTCTAGCACAGGCACCCCATAGTGCTCGCAAATGGGCAGCAAGGCATCCATGTCCGCACTCTGGCCGTAGAGGTTGACGATGATCACACACTTTGGCGTCCGCCCCTCTTTGCGGACCCAACTCAACGCTCGCTCAAGGGCAGCGGGCGACATGTTCCACGTGTCTGGTTCAGAGTCAATGAACACGGGTTGTGCACCACAGTACAAAATGGGATTGCAACTGCCCACAAACGTGAGGCTTGAACACATCACGATGTCACCCGGCTTGACACCGAGCAATACCAAACCCAAATGCAACGCTGCCGTGCCCGAACTGAGCGCCGCAGCATGGGCGACACCGACCGTTTGAGCCAATTCACGCTCAAATCCGTCCACGTGCGGACCAAGAGGTGCAATCCAATTGGTTTTGAAAGCCTCCTCGACAAATGCAGCCTCTTCGTCGCCAAGGTGAGGGGAAGACAACCAAATGCGCTGCGTAAGCTCTCGTCGAAACACCACATCCACAGGTTGACCCAAACCATTCACGACAGGCACATGGTCAATTTGGTACTTGTCCATCAAGGACAACACCACATTCGCATCGGCATCCTGGGTCACGGTGATCGGTGATTGTTCGGCCAAAGCGGCAACCGCCGACGTCGACGCCAATCGCCCAATCATGGCACGACGCAAATCGCCATCGGTCAGCGTGCGTGCCAGTCGGCCATCGTCGTTCACCACCAGCAAAATGCCCCGAGCTAACTGGTCCATGCGCAGCAAGGCATCGCGCAAAGTGGTATCTGGAGTGATGCACAAGGCATGGAATTCGTTCGCGTTCATGACAATCTCCGGGCAGGTACGCCCGCATAAGTTCCTGGCTCGAGAAGGGACTGCACAACCACCGCCCCCGCCCCGACCACCACGTCATCACCAATCTGCATCCCCGGTGTGATCACGGCACCCGCCCCGACCAACACGCGTCGACCCATCACCACGCCACCACCCAGCGTGGCTTGTGGCGCCACGTGGCTGAAATCTCCGACGCGAACATCATGGTCAACGATGGCTCCGTGAT
>CAZHDP010000247.1:0-5492 GCA_964531605.1 uncultured Burkholderiaceae bacterium
GAAAAGCTTTCTGGAGGCCGTGTTTGTGAGCCCCCCTGCGCGTGTAGAGGGTACAGCCGTGTTCTTGACGTCTGAAATCGGGGTGGTGCCCAACGCCATGCTGCACAACCTGAAGCACAACAAGGTCTTGCATGCCAACAACCTGTTTGTGACCGTGCAAAACCACGAAGTGCCTTGGATCGGCTTGGAAAAGCGCATCGAGATCGAGTCCTTGGGGCACCAATGTTGGCAGGTCATCATCCATTACGGCTTCAAAAACGACCCCGATATTCCCAAAGCGCTGGCGCACATCAAAGGCCGTGGCTGCGAGTTCGAAGCCATGACGACAAGTTACTTCCTCTCGCGCGACACGGTGATCCCGACCGTGGGCCGAGGCATGGCGCAATGGCGCGAAAAGCTGTTTGCCCAAATGCACCGCAACGCCAGCGCTGCAGCTGACTTCTTGAATTTGCCCAACAACGCGGTCGTGGAACTTGGCTCCAAGATCGAAATTTGACAGGCCGTCGGCACCTGGGCGGCATTGATGCGTTTTTTCCGTGACCTGAGCCTGTCCGCCGTCACTGCCGGGTTTGTGGCGGTGCTGGTGGGCTTTACCAGCTCGGTCGCCATCGTCTTCCAAGCGGCGCTCGCGTTTCAAGCCACACCTGAACACATCAGCAGCTGGATGTGGGCGCTCGGTTGGGGCATGGGCTTGTGCTCTTTGCTGCCCTCGCTGTGGTGGCGCAAACCGGTGATGGTGGCCTGGAGTACGCCAGGGGCAGCCGTGTTGGCCACGGCTGGGCTGGCCGGTGGGTTCTCGATGGCCGAGGCGGTGGGGGCTTTCATGGTTTGTGCGGCTCTGATCACCCTGGTGGGTGCCACGGGCTGGTTTGAACGGGTGATGGGCAAGATACCCATGGCCCTTGCCTCGGCCTTGCTCGCAGGCGTCTTGGCCCGTTTTGGCTTGCAAGCCTTTGTGGCGGCACAGTCTGCGCTGGGTTTGGTGCTGGTGATGTTGCTCAGTTACTTGGTCGCCAAACGCTGGCAACCACGCTACGCCGTGCCTTTGACGCTGTTCATTGCTATCATTTATGCAGCAATGAATGGCCAAATGACGGGCGGTAACTTGGTTTTTTCTTGGGCAAAACCAGTGTTCACCGCCCCGGTATTCACCTGGGCAGCCGCCGTCAGCTTGGCGCTGCCCTTGTTTGTGGTGACGATGGCCTCGCAAAACCTGCCGGGGGTTGCTGCCATCAACGCGGCGGGTTACGGTGGGCCAGCCACGTCAGGCGGATTGCCCGTGTCCAAGGTCATCACGGTCACGGGATTGGCCACCTTGGTGCTGGCCCCCTTCGGGGCATTTGCGCTCAACTTGTCGGCGATCACGGCAGCGATTTGCATGGGCAAAGAAGCCCACCCGGACCCCGACAAGCGCTACACGGCCGCGGCATCCTGCGGGGCCATCTATGTCTTGATCGGCATCTTTGGCGCAGCAGTAACCGGGGTGTTGACGGCGTTTCCCAAGGAATTGATAGCCGCGATTGCAGGCCTGGCCTTGCTCGGCACCATCGGCAGCGCACTCACCGCGGCCATGCAAGAAGAGCAACACCGTGAGGCCGCGCTGATCACCTTTCTGGTCACCCTGAGTGGTGTCGTGCTCGGCGGCATTGGCTCTGCATTTTGGGGCGTGTTGGCTGGCAGCGTGGCGCTGATGGTTCACAACGCCGCTCGCCGCCCTCTCATCAAGCCAGCATCCCCGCCAGACGCTGGCGAATGATGCCCTCGGCTTCGGCCATGATGCGGTCGATCAGGGCTTTCACGGTGGGCACGTCATGGATCAGCCCAGCCACCATGCCGCAAGACCATGCGCCTACGTCCATCGTGCCGTCTTTCATGATTTTTGGATAGACGCCAGCCACCTCGGCCATGATGTCTTCGAACTTGATGCTGGCGCCCAGCGTGCGTTCTTTCTCCAACAAGCGGTCTACGGCAGCGTTTCGCAACACGCGTTCGGTATTGCGCAAGGGGCGCATGACCAGGCGCGTGTCGAGCTCGCTGGCAGCCACAATGGCCTGTTTGACGTTGTCGTGCACGGGGGCTTCTTGCGTGGCGATGAAACGGGTGCCCATGTTGATGCCATCAGCGCCCAGCGACAGCGCAGCAGCCAATGAGCGACCATCGGCCATGCCACCCGAGGCAACGAAAGGGATCTTCAGTTCATCCGCAGCACGCGGCAACAGGATGAAGTTCGGCACATCGTCTTCGCCGGGGTGTCCACCGCATTCAAACCCATCCACGCTGACTGCATCGCAGCCGATGGACTCGGCCTTCAGCGCGTGGCGCACCGAGGTGCATTTGTGGATCACTTTCACGCCCGCTTCGTGCAAAGCCGGCAGGTACTTTTGCGGGTTGTTGCCCGCGGTCTCCACCGCCTTGACGCCCCCGTCGATGATCGCTTGGATGTAGCCCGGGTAATCCGGCGAGCTCACTGTGGGCAAAAAGGTCAGGTTGACGCCAAAAGGCTTGTCGGTCATCTCGCGGCAGCGGCGAATTTCGTTGGCCAAGTCAGCCGGGCTGCGCTGCGTGAGCCCGGTGATCATGCCCAAGCCGCCCGCATTGGACACGGCCGCCGCCAACTCGGCGAAGCCCACATAGTGCATGCCACCCTGAATGATGGGGTGCTGGATGCCAAAGAGTTCAGTGATCTTGGTTTTCAAGGGAATGTCTCCAAATGGTCTGCGTGAGCGGCCATTCTGCTACACCCCTGCGAGACCCGCTGACACCAAGGCGGCACCTCAAAACGACCTCACTCGTCCCCTCAGCGGCATGGCCCCAGGGCGATAATCGCCACAACACCAGCCTGCCCGAAAGCGCTCCATGAACATCCTTTTCGTTGCCGATCCGCTCGACACCTTCAAAATTTACAAAGACACCACCTTCTCGATGATGCGTGAAGCGCAAAAGCGGGGGCACACCATCACCGCCTGCGAGCCACGCCATGTGTCGTGGGTTCGTGGTGGCACGGTGGATGCCGAGGTGCGAGACATCCGGCTCACGGGGCATTCGGCGGACTGGTTTGAAACCACCGCACACCGCACGGCTCCGCTGGCGTCGTTCGACGCCATCATCATGCGCAAAGACCCGCCTTTTGATTCGGAATTCTTTTACGCCACGCACCTGTTGGAACAAGCCCAACGCGAGGGCGCGAAAGTCTTCAACAAGCCCAGTGCGTTGCGCGATCACCCGGAGAAACTGGCGATCATGGAGTTCCCCGAGTTCATCGGGCCGACCCTGGTCACGCGCGATGCCGAGGCCGTGCGCCGCTTCCATGCCGAGCACCGTGACATCATCCTGAAGCCCTTGGACGGCATGGGCGGCATGGGCATCTTCCGCGTCAAAGAAGACGGGTTGAACCTGGGCAGCATCATCGAAACGCTGAACAAAGACGGTGCCGAAACCATCATGGTGCAGAAATACCTGCCCGCCATCGTGGACGGCGACAAGCGCGTGCTGGTGATCGGCGGCAAGCCAGTGCCCTATTGCCTCGCACGCATTCCGCAAGGCGGCGAGGTGCGTGGCAATCTGGCCGCAGGTGGCAAAGGCGTCGCCCAAGCCATCAGCGCCCGTGACCGTGAAATCGCCGAAGCCTTGGGCCCCATCCTCGCTGCGCGTGGGCTGCTGCTGGTGGGCCTGGACGTGATTGGCGATTCACTCACCGAAATCAACGTGACCAGCCCGACGTGCTTTCAGGAAATCACCGATCAAACGGGTTGCGACGTGGCCGCCTTGTTCGTGGACGCGCTGGAAGCCGCCTTGGCCGCGCAGCAACACTGACGCCCGACCGGGCACCCATCGACAAAAGTCACAAGATCACCGGGCTCCATCTGTGTCCACACTTCATTGGTGGTCAGGGGCTCGGTGACGACGATGGCCAGACGGTCCTCCGGGCCATTGAGTTCAGACAGGTCAACGCGCACATCTTCGTCTTTGAGGTGCGCTTCACCGAAGGGAAACTGCCGCACCAAATAATGCAAATTGGTGCTGGCATGGGCCCACAGGGCTTGGCCGTTGCTGAGCAAAAAATTGAACGTGCCGAATTTCGCAATCTGCGGCACCAGTTCTTGCAAGGTCAGGCTGAGCTCTTCCACACTGGGCACCCCTGCGTGAGACTTAGACAGCTCTTGCATCAGCCAGCAAAACGCCAATTCACTGTCGGTGTTGCCGACCGGGCGAAAGTGCCCGTGCAGGGTCGGCGCGTAATTTTTCAGGTCGCCGTTGTGGGCAAATACCCAGTAGCGCCCCCATAGCTCTCGCACGAAGGGATGGCAGTTCTCCAGACGCACCGCCCCGACCGTGGCTTTGCGCACATGGGCAATCACGTTGTGGCTTTTGATGGGGTAGGTGCGCAGCATGTTGGCCACCACAGAGGTGGACGCGCTGTCTTTGTCTACAAACAAGCGCACGCCTTTACCAGGGCCTTCGTCATCGCTCTCGAAAAACGCCATGCCCCACCCGTCCGAGTGATGACCCGTGGAGCCACCGCGTTGGGCGAAGCCGGTGAAACTCAGGTTCAAGGTGGCCGGCAAGCGGCTGTTCATTCCGAGGAGTTGGCACATGACATTATTTTGACAGTCTGCAGAGATCTTATCGACTTTGAGACAGCTCGGCACGCAAGCGCTGGGTATGCTGCAGCCTTCGTCAAGGAAAACACCATGAGATTCACGCTCAAACGCCTGGCCCTGGGCCTGCTGATCGGCAGCACCCTTTGCACAGTTGCGCAGGCACAAGCCTGGCCCCAAAAGTCCATCCGATTGGTTGTGCCTTTTGCCGCTGGCGGCGCCAACGACCTGCTGGCACGGGCTGCGGCGGAAGGTGCTTCCGCCCAGTTGGGCCAGGCGGTGGTCATTGACAACAAACCCGGTGCAGGCGGCACGCTGGGTTCAGACATCGTGGCCAAAGCCGCACCAGACGGCTACACCTTTTTGGTCAGCGCGGCAGGTGTGATCTCCAACAGCATGATCAAAAAATCCATGCCCTACAAAGATGCCGACCTGACGCCAGTGGTGATGATCGGCTTGGCACCGTCCGTCATCGTGGTGCCCGCCAACTCGAAATACAACAACCTCAAAGACTTTGTAGAAGCCTCCAAAGTGGGCAAAGGTTTTCATTTCGCCACAGCAGGTACGGGCAGCACACCGCACTTTGTGGCTGAACTGCTCAACACCAAGTACGGCGCCAAAATCACACCCGTGCCTTACAAAAGTGGCTCCGAGGGTGCGGTGGCGGTGATCAGCGGGCAAGTCGACGGCACCTCAGAGGCCAGCATTGTGGCGCTGCCCCACCTGAAACCCGGTGGCAAATTCAAGCCCTTGGCCACCACCTGGGTCCGCCGCATGTCGGCCTACCCCGAATTGTCGACCGCCACCGAGCAAGGCTTTGGTGAAGTTCAAATCGCGCATTGGGCAGGCATCCATGCCCCCACAGGGGTTGCACCAGAGATCATGGACACGCTG
>CAZHDP010000248.1:0-5491 GCA_964531605.1 uncultured Burkholderiaceae bacterium
AGCGGCAGGCGCTGCATGCCTATCGCTTGGCCTTTGTCCATCCTGTGACTGGCGCTTCTTTGGTGTTCGGTGCCCCTTTGCCCCCCGAATTGGTGGCCGCCCTGGCCAGTTGGGGCCTCAGTTACAATCAAGGCCTAGGCAACACTTGACGCCCTCGCGGCGGCAGGGCAGGTTTGCCGCCCACTGCGATGACCGGGATGGTCTGCGTGACACCTCGTTCCTTGAGATGCGGACTCGGTCGCCGTTTTCATCAGCGCCACAGCGAACTTAAAACACCATGAACACGACGGATGCCCTGCGTGTCCTCGAAACAGCTCTGATTTGCTCCCCCTCGCCGCTTACCCTGCGAGACATGCGCACGCTGTTTTCAGACGAGGTCAGCTCGGACACGCTCAAAACTTTGCTTCAGTCCCTGCAGCTGCAATGGTCTGGTCGAGGCGTTGAGTTGGTGTGTGTGGCCACCGGTTGGCGCTTTCAGAGCTTGCCTGAAATGCGCCCTTATTTGGACCGCTTGCATCCTGAAAAGCCACCCAAATACACCCGAGCCGCGTTGGAAACGTTGGCGATCATTGCCTATCGACAACCAACGACCCGTGGCGACATGGAAGACATTCGCGGGGTGACGATCAACTCACAGGTGCTCAAACAGTTGGAAGACCGAGGTTGGATTGAGGTGATCGGGCACCGTGAAACGGTGGGCAGACCCTCGTTGTACGCGACCACGCGACAGTTCCTGGACGACCTTGGTTTGCAATCGCTCAACCAGTTGCCCACCCCGGAAAATGGCGAGCCCAGCGCTCAATTGCTCGATGCCATGGCAGCCGTAGCAGCCAATGCACAACCGGATCTGCTGGATCCGCCGAGCAGCGAGGGCGTGCCTGAGCGCTCTGCAGAAGCTGGCTCAGACCCAGCGCAACAAGACATTCCCCTTGAGGACACGCCATGACAGAAAACGAGCAGTCGCCATCCCTTCCCTCCGCAACAGACGCCGGCGCAGAGGTTCCGAATCCCCCTTTGGGTGAGGTGGGGCACTTGTTTCATGAGGTGATTTCGGGTGAGTTTGATGCCTCTTTGGAGGACGAGAACCTGGTGTTGCCCAAGCGGGTATTGGCGCCTCAGGCTGAAACCCCCAAATTGCACAAGGTCTTGGCCCAGGCTGGTTTGGGTTCTCGGTTGGAGATGGAGCAGCTGATCACAGAAGGACGGATTTCCGTCAACAACGAGCCTGCCCACATTGGCCAGCGTGTTCAGTTCGGCGACCAGGTCAAAGTCAACGGCAAGCCCATCAAGGTGCGTATCCAGGCGCCTCCGGCCCGTGTCATCGCCTACCACAAGCCCGCAGGCGAGGTGGTGTCTCACGACGACCCTCAAAATCGACCTACGGTATTTCGTCGTTTGCCCAAGTTGTACCAAGGCAAGTGGCAATCGGTGGGACGACTGGATTTGAATACCGAAGGCCTGTTGCTGTTCACCAGTTCGGGCGAGTTGGCCAACCGCTTGATGCACCCTCGCTTCGGCTTGGAGCGTGAATACGCCGTTCGGGTGTTGGGGGCACTGACCAAGGAAGAAAAGCAGCGCTTGTTGGACGGTGTCACGCTGGATGACGGACGGGCTCAGTTTGGCAGCATCGAAGACGGTGGGGGCGAAGGGTCCAATTGCTGGTACCGTGTCACCATTTCTGAAGGTCGTAACCGTGAAGTGCGCCGGATGATGGAAGCGGTAGGGCATGCGGTCAGCCGCTTGATTCGCATTCGCTACGGTGCCATGTTGTTGCCTCGGGGGCTGCGACGTGGCGGCTGGATGGAGCTGGACGACGCCGACATCCGTGCGTTGATGAACGCCGCGGGTGCGGGCGCAGACCGAGCACTTGAGCAGCCTGTCCACCCAGAACGCACGGCTCGACCTGAGGGGCGTGGCCCCAGGCCTTCGCGCGGACCTCGGGGTGGTGCAGGCGGCGGCGGGCGAGGAGGCCTCAATCCTGCTGGGAAGCCCAAGTTTGGCAAACCAGCAGACCGGGCGCCCCGCAAAGACGCCTCATCGCAACCAGACCCCATGAAAACCGCATTCGGGTACATCGGTGCCGACAGTTTCACCAAGCAACGCGAAGACCAACGTCGCCGACCCAATGGTCCTGCTGGTCGCGGCACTGGCGGACGTCAAGGTGGCCGAGGTCGTTGATTTCAGGCAAAGATGCCGCCAATTGGCCAGTTGTGCTTGCGGGTGTACGCGAACACACTGACTGGGCTCCCTTTGCAAGCTAAAATCGAAGGCTGTCCGCGCGGGAGGTGCACCTTGTTTCGGGTGCGTTGTGAACCGCGTTTCTCTTTTTTCAAAACTCAAACCTACGGAAATAACCATGGCCATTGAACGTACCCTCTCCATCATCAAGCCCGACGCAGTTGCCAAAAATGTGATTGGTCAAATCTACGCCCGGTTCGAAGCTGCAGGCCTGAAGGTTGTTGCTGCCAAGATGGCACACCTCTCTCGCGGTGAAGCAGAAGCGTTTTACGCTGTTCACAAAGAGCGTCCTTTCTTCAAGGACCTGGTGGACTTCATGATCTCCGGCCCCGTGATGATCCAGGCCCTCGAAGGCGAAAACGCCATCCTGAAAAACCGTGACCTGATGGGCGCTACGGACCCCAAGAAGGCCGCTGCCGGCACCATCCGCGCTGATTTTGCTGACAGCATCGACGCGAATGCCGTGCACGGTTCCGACGCGCCTGAAACGGCTCAAGTGGAAATCGGCTTCTTCTTTGCTGGCATGAACGTTTACTCCCGTTAATTCGGGCGTTTGACATCACTGTCATGACGGTCAACCTGCTCGATTTTGATCTCGAAGGTTTGACCGCTTATTGTGAGCGGTTAGGGGAGAAGCGTTTTCGCGCTACCCAACTGTTCCGATGGATACATCAGCGAGGGGCTCATCGTTTCGATGACATGAGCGACCTTGCCAAGTCGCTTCGCGACAAATTAGCGTCTGTGGCCACCATTCAGGGGCTGGACGTGATTTCCCAGCACGAATCGGCCGACGGCACCATCAAGTGGCTGTTTGACGTTGGGGCGGGCAATGCTGTTGAGGCGGTCTTCATTCCTGAGGATGATCGGGGTACTTTGTGCGTGTCTTCTCAGGCGGGTTGCGCGGTGGGGTGCCGCTTTTGCTCTACGGGACACCAAGGGTTCAGCCGCAACTTGACCACCGCTGAAATCACAGCACAGTTGTGGTTTGCAGAGCATTTTTTACGCGTTCATTTGAACCGCCAGGAGAGGGTCATCTCCAATGTCGTGATGATGGGAATGGGCGAGCCGCTGCAAAATTACAGTGCGCTGGTGCCGGCACTCAAGACCATGCTCAGTGACCATGGGTATGGTCTGTCGCGTCGGCGGGTCACCGTATCGACATCTGGTGTGGTGCCGATGATCGATCGCTTGTCCCAGGATTGTCCTGTTGCATTGGCCGTGTCCTTGCATGCCCCCAACGACGAATTGCGCGACCACCTGGTTCCGTTGAATAAAAAATACCCTTTGAGCGAACTGCTCCAAGCCTGCAAACGGTACTTGGACCATGCGCCTCGGGATTTCATTACGTTCGAATACTGCATGCTCGACGGTGTGAACGACCAAGACGAACATGCAGAGCAACTGATCCGGCTCGTCACCAGCAGCAGTGGCGGCGTTTCGTGCAAATTCAACCTGATTCCTTTCAATCCGTTTCCCGCATCGGGCTTGCTGCGATCACCCCAAGACCGCGTGGTCCGCTTTGCCGCTATCCTGTCTGCTGCGGGCATCGTCACGACGGTTCGTAAAACCCGAGGCGATGACATTGACGCGGCCTGCGGGCAGCTGGCGGGTGAAGTGCAAGACCGAACCAAGGTGACCCACCGTATTCAAGTTCAGCGCTTGAATACAGCTGTGTTGGGTGGCGCACGTGAAACACAGGGAGCTGGGAAATGAATGTCATCAACAGGATGTGTCTTCGCGAATCTGGCCGTTGGCCCCTCATGGCGGTGCTGTGGCTTGGCGCGCTGACATTGGCCTTGCAACTGGCGGGGTGCGCATCTTCGCTTGGCCAGTCAGAGGCCCAAAGCCAAGATATGACCACGGAGTCAGACGAGTCGCCTGTGCGGAAGAGAGCGCGGACTCGGCTTGAGTTGGCGATGAATTATTTTGAGCAGGGCCAGACCCGCGTGGCCTTGGACGAGGTCAAGCAGTCGTTGGCCCAAGACCCCAGCTATGCTGAAGCTTTGAACCTGCGTGGCTTGATTTTCATGCGGCTCAACGACCCACGGTTGGCGGAGGACAGTTTCAAGCAGTCATTGGCCATCAACCCCAGAGATGGGAACACCTGGCACAACCTGGGTTGGCTGCATTGTCAACAAGGCAAGTACGCCGAGGCTTCTGGGATTTTTGACAAGGCCTTGGCAATACCAGGGTACCCAAACAAATCAAAAACGTGGATGGCGCAGGGCATTTGTGAGGTCAGGTCTGGTCGTGTGACCGAGGCAGAGCAAAGCTTCCTCAAGTCCTATGAGCTCGATCCTGGCAACCCTGTGACAGGGTTCAATCTCGCCAATTTGTTGTTCCGCCGTGGTGATTTGGTGCGCGCGCAGTTTTACATTCGCAGATTGAACAACACTGAATTCGCTAACCCGGAGTCCTTGTGGTTGGGTATCAAAGTGGAGCGTCGACTGCAGAATGTGGATGTGGTGAAGCAGTTGAGTGAGCAACTGTCGAAACGCTTTGGCCAGTCCAAGGAAATGCAATGGTTAGAAAAAGGATCCTTCGATGAGTGAGACGACGGAGCCGGATGTCAGCGCGTTGCCTGAGCCGACCGCTCAAGGCGCCGTGTTGGCCGGGGCGATGCTGAAAAAAGCCCGTGAGAGTGCTGGCCTGCACATTGGTGCATTGGCTGTCGGACTGAAGGTGCCGGTCAACAAGCTCGAAGCCTTGGAATCAGGGCGACTTGAAGCTTTGTCTGGGCCCGTGTTTGTTCGTGCTTTGGCCTCCAGTGTGTGTCGCACCTTGAAAGTCGACCCGACTGAGATTCTCGCGCAGTTGCCCTTGGCATCGATGGCTCATTTGCACCAAAAGGGTGATCTGAATGAGCCCTTTCGTGGTGTTGATCGGTCGATGAATTTTTCGATGTCAGACCGTTTGCTCAAACCTTTTGGGCTGGCTGTGGCGGCGCTGATTGTGGGCGCATTATTGCTCCTGTTTTGGCCTCAAATGCGCGAGGTGGTGTCCTCGGCCGAGTCCAAATCCGACGCACCTTTGTTTCCCGCACCAATGGCTGAGGCCAAGCCTGACGACAAAGTGCTGGAGCCAGTGAAACAGGCGGTGTCGGCGGCAGAAGCGGCTGTGACCGCCTCCGCGCCTGTGCCTTCAACGACAGTGGCCACGCCCAAGGCCCAGGAGGTTGCATCGACACTGCCGGACGTGGCTGCCAATGTGGCCGATAAGGGCCGTGAATTGGTGGCTTTCAAAGCGTCTGCCC
>CAZHDP010000249.1:0-5490 GCA_964531605.1 uncultured Burkholderiaceae bacterium
CGGCCATGGCCATCGGTGCAGACCGTGGCATCTTGGTGCAAAGCGACGAAGAGCTGCAACCCCTGGCCGTGGCCAAGCTGTTGAAAGCCATCGTCGACAAAGAACAACCTGGCTTGATCATCCTGGGCAAGCAAGCGATTGACGACGACTGCAACCAAACCGGCCAAATGTTGGCCGCCCTGGCCGACCTGTCGCAAGCCACCTTTGCTTCCAAGGTGGAAGTGGTTGACGGCAAAGCCACGGTCAGCCGCGAAGTCGACGGCGGTTCTGAGACCCTGGCCATCACGCTGCCAGCGGTGATCACCACCGACCTGCGTTTGAACGAGCCACGCTACGTGACCTTGCCAAACATCATGAAGGCCAAGAAGAAGCAGCTCGACACCTTCTCTCCCGCCGACCTGGGTGTGGACGTGGCCCCCCGCATCAAGACCCTCAAGGTCAGCGAGCCGCCCAAGCGCAGCGCCGGTATCAAAGTGCCCGATGTGGCCACCCTCGTCTCCAAATTGAAAAACGAAGCCAAGGTGATCTGACATGACTTCTCTCGTTATTGCTGAACACGACAACGCGTCCATCAAACCCGCCACCCTGAACACCGTGACCGCAGCCGCTCAATGTGGTGGTGACGTGCACGTGCTGGTGGCCGGCGCCAATGCCGGTGCCGCAGCCGCAGCTGCCGCTCAAATCGCTGGCGTGTCCAAAGTCATCCACGCCGAAGGTGCGCAATTTGCCAACGGCTTGGCCGAAAACGTGGCAGCCCAAGTGCTTGCCATCGCTGGCAACTACAGCCACATCCTGTTCCCCGCCACCGCAGGCGGCAAGAACGTGGCCCCCCGCGTGGCCGCCAAGCTGGACGTGGGCCAGATCAGCGACATCACCAAGGTGGACAGCCCTGACACGTTCGAGCGCCCCATCTACGCTGGCAACGCCATTGCCACCGTGCAAAGCCTGGACGCCACCAAAGTCATCACCGTGCGCACCACGGGTTTTGACCCCGCTGCCGCGACCGGTGGCGCCGCTGCCGTTGAAGCCGCTGCTGCGACCGCTGACAGTGGCAAGAGCACGTTCTTGGGCAACGAGATTGCCAAGAGCGAGCGCCCAGAGCTGACCGCTGCCAAGATCATCGTGTCGGGTGGCCGCGCCTTGGGCAGCGCCGAGAAGTTCGCTGAAGTCATGACCCCTCTGGCTGACAAGCTGGGTGCGGCCATGGGCGCCAGCCGTGCAGCTGTCGATGCGGGCTACGCGCCCAACGACTGGCAAGTCGGCCAAACCGGCAAGATCGTCGCGCCTCAGCTGTACGTGGCTGCTGGCATCAGCGGCGCCATCCAGCACTTGGCTGGCATGAAGGACTCCAAGGTGATCGTGGCGATCAACAAGGACCCTGAAGCGCCCATCTTCTCGGTAGCCGACTACGGCCTGGAAGCCGATTTGTTTGTGGCCGTGCCTGAATTGGTGTCTGCCCTCTGATGCGGATGACCTGAACAGGTCACTTTCGCTCCCACCCGCGCGTCTGGTCAGATGGCGCGGGTTTTTTTTGTCCCGCTGTCCCTTTGGAAGTTGAGTCCATGAGCTACAAAGCCCCCGTCAAAGACATGTTGTTCAACATTGAGCACCTGGCCGGTATTGAGCAGATCGCCCAAATCCCTGCCTTTGCCGATGCCGGTCTGGAAACCGCGCAAGCGGTATTGGAAGAATGCGCCAAGCTCAACGAAGGCGTGATCGCCCCGCTGAATTGGGAAGGCGACAAAAACCCCTCATCATGGAAAGACGGCGTGGTCACCACCACGCCGGGCTTCAAAGAAGCCTTTGCCCAGTACGCCGAAGGCGGCTGGCAAGGCTTGCAGCACCCTGTTGACTTCGGTGGTCAAGGCCTGCCCAAAACCATTGGATCGGCCTGCACGGAGATCCTCAACTCGGCCAACATGAGTTTCGCGTTGTGTCCTTTGTTGACCGACGGTGCGATTGAAGCGCTGTTGACCGCGGGCAGCGACGAGCTGAAAGCCACGTACCTCGAAAACCTGGTGTCCGGCAAATGGACCGGCACCATGAACCTGACCGAGCCGCAAGCTGGGTCTGACTTGGCCATGGTGCGCAGCCGTGCCGAGCCACAGCCTGACGGCACCTACAAGGTGTTTGGCACCAAAATTTTCATCACCTACGGTGAGCACGACATGGCCGAAAACATCGTCCATTTGGTGCTGGCCCGTGTGAACGGTGCACCCGAGGGCGTCAAGGGCATCAGCCTGTTCGTCGTGCCCAAATTCATGGTGAATAAAGACGGTTCGCTGGGTGCCCGTAACGACGTGCACTGCGTCAGCATCGAGCACAAGATGGGCATCAAGGCCAGCCCCACGGCCGTGCTGCAATACGGCGACCACGGTGGTGCTGTGGGCTACTTGGTAGGCCAAGAAAACCGCGGTTTGGAGTACATGTTCATCATGATGAACGCAGCCCGCTACGCGGTGGGCATGCAGGGCATTTCGGTGGCAGAGCGTGCTTACCAAAAGGCCGTGGCCTACGCCAAAGACCGCGTGCAAAGCCGCCCGGTGGATGGCAGCATCCAGGCCAGCGCGCCGATCATTCACCATCCCGATGTCAAGCGCATGCTGATGACCATGCGTGCCTACATCGAAGGCTGCCGCGCCATGTCGTCGGCTGCCGCAGCGGCGTATGACGCAGCGCACCACCACCCCGACGCCGACACCCGCAAGCAAAACCAGGCGTTCTATGAGTTCATGGTGCCTTTGGTCAAGGGCTACAGCACCGAAATGAGCCTGGAAGTCACTTCGCTGGGCGTGCAAGTCCACGGCGGCATGGGCTTCATCGAAGAAACGGGCGCTGCGCAGTACTACCGCGACGCCAAGATTTTGACCATTTACGAAGGCACCACCGCCATCCAGGCCAACGATTTGGTCGGTCGCAAGACCTCGCGCGATGGCGGTCAAACCGCCAAGGGCATCCTGGCGCAAGTGCAGGCCACCGAGGCCGCGCTGGCGCAGCGCGGCAGTGTTGCAGCGCTGGGCGTGTTGAAGCGCCTGACCGCTGCCCGCTTGGCCTTGCTGGACGTCATCGAATTTGTGGCAGGCAACACCAAGGCCAGCCCCAATGCCGTGTTTGCAGGCAGCGTGCCTTACCTGATGCTCGCGGGCAATGTGTTGGCGGGTTGGCAATTGGCGCGCGCCTTGTTGATCGCCGAAGACCTTGCCGCCAAGGGCGAAGACCAAGCCTTCATGGCAGCCAAGATCGTGACAGCACGTTTCTATGCCGACCACATCCTGAGCAAAGCCCCCGGCTTGCGCGACAGCATCGTTGAGGGTGCTGACAGCGTGACGGCCCTGGCGCTGGACGCCTTCTGATCTCATTTTTGACACATAACCATTACCGGAGACCTCATGTCCAACTTGCCCCCCGTCTTGAAGAACCTGCCTTTCCCAGTCATTGGCTCGCCCCTGTTCATCATCAGCAACCCCAAGCTGGTCATCGAACAGTGCAAAGCGGGTGTGGTGGGCTCTATGCCCGCGTTGAATGCCCGCCCCGATACGCTGTTGGACGACTGGCTGGCTGAAATCACCGAGACCCTGGCCGCGTACAACAAGGCCAACCCAGACAAGCCCGCCGCGCCGTTTGCGATCAACCAGATCGTGCACAAGTCCAACAACCGGTTGGAGCACGACATGGAAAAAGTCATCAAATACAAGGTGCCGATCATCATCACCAGCCTGGGTGCCCGTGCTGACGTGAACGACGCCATCCACGCCTATGGCGGTGTGGTGATGCACGACATCATCAACAACACCTTTGCCCACAAAGCCGTCGAGAAAGGCGCTGACGGCCTGATCGCGGTGGCCACTGGGGCGGGCGGGCACGCTGGGGTGAAGAGCCCCTTCGCGTTGATTCAAGAAATCCGCACCTGGTTTGATGGCCCACTGGCCCTGTCAGGCTCGATCGGTACCGGAGATGCCATTTTGGCTGCCCAAGCCATGGGTGCCGATTTTGCGTACATCGGCTCGGCCTTCATCGCCACCGAAGAAGCCCGCGCCAGCGACGCTTACAAGCAAGCCATCGTGGATTGCACGTCGGACGACATCGTGTACAGCAACTTGTTCACTGGCGTGCACGGCAACTACCTGGCGCCCAGCATCGTGGCGGCAGGCATGGACCCGAACAACCTGCCCGATGGCGACGTGAAAACCATGAACTTCGCCAGCGGCGAGGGCAGCAAGGCCAAGGCCTGGAAAGACATTTGGGGTTGCGGTCAAGGCATTGGCAGCATCGACAAGGTGTCCACGACAGCCGAATTTGTGGCCAAGCTCAAACGCGAATACGCCGCGGCTCGGGCGCGTTTGTCACTCTGATCAAGGTCGACGCCAAGCGTCTACATTTGCAGCGGCTTGGCGTACCCCGTCATCTCCAGATAGCCCCGGCCCACGCGCTGGCCGTTGCTGTCGAGCAGCTCACTCAAACCCTCCCAGTAGACCGCGCCCGTTGAGGGGCGGCTGTCGAGTTCTTGGTCTTCGACCAAGGCGCGCACGGTGTAAAAGTCTGCTGGGGTGCGCACGATCCATTCCACCGGGTAAGTGGCCCCTGTTCGAGGGCTCTTCCAGCTTCGGATAGGGCGAAACACCACCTCACCGCGCTTGAAGTTGAACCGCCTTCCCACACCGGTGTAAGCCGGGGTGCGGAACGAACCGCCATCCCACAAGGCGCGGCCCTCGGCATTGCGAACACGAAACGCTGTGAGCGCGCTGCCATCGTCCAGGTTCATGCCGATCCAATCCCAGCCCACGGCTTGAGGGTGCAGCAGCTCTTCGCTCCATTCGTGATCGAGCCAAGCACGGCCTTTCACGTCCAAAGTGCGCCCGCCCAAGGTCAAGGTGCCGTCGATGCGGAGTTGCGGTTGGCTGTAGTACTGGCTGCCTTGGCTGGCCTCTGGTCCTTTGCGCGACCAGCCGTCATCGCCTTGCAGCAAGACGGGTTGGGTACTCCGGCATTTCAAATCCAGGCTGAAATCGCGAGCCACGACCTTGGTCTGGTAAAGGCTCCCAGGGGGGGCATCAGGGTCGAGCGCATTCGCGGTGGCGGTGCGCTTCAAGGACCAACCTCGGAGTTCCAGGTCGGTATTGCGCTTGCCCACCGTGGTCAGGTCGGTGTTGGGCGAACCTGAGGCACGGGCAATGCGCTGGTCATGCCACAGCTTCTTGCCTTTGACATCGGTGATGGCGGCATGGGCAAACACCAACTGCTTGGCTGCAAAACCCGACTGCATGCCTTGTGTGATGTCGACCCGTGAACGGAAAAACGTGACCTGAAAACCAAATTCAGGTTCGCCCAAAGCGAGGGCTTCTGCATTCGCCTGGTCGCTGTTGCGGGCGGTGATGGCTTGGCCGGTCAGGTACCACCACTCGGTGCGGTAGTCCGGGTGGGCGCCATGGTCACGGGGAAAGTCCAGCTCGTGGCCCCGGGGCACGGCCAGGCTCGGAATGGCCAGTGCCG
>CAZHDP010000250.1:0-5481 GCA_964531605.1 uncultured Burkholderiaceae bacterium
CTTCACGCCACCGAAGGGCATCTCAGGCCACGCCACCGCAGGCTGGTTGATCCACAACATGCCCACTTGCAAGCCTTGAGACAAGGCATGCGCGTTTTTCAACGAGCGCGTGAACGCGTAGCTGGCCAGACCGAACGGCAAGCGGTTGGATTCGGCAATGGCCTCGTCCAAAGTGTTGAACGTGCGGATGGCGGCCATGGGGCCGAAGGGCTCGTCGTTGAACACCATCGCGTCCAAGGGCACGTCGGTCAGGATGGTGGGGGCATAGAAGTTGCCGGTGTCACCGATGCGCTCACCACCGGTGGCCACTTTGGCGCCCTTGCGCACGGCGTCTTCGGTGAACTGGGCCATGGCCGTCAAACGGCGTGGGTTGGCCAAGGGCCCCATGGTGATGCCGGCGTCCATGCCGTTACCGACTTTCAGGGCCTGCGCTTGCTTGACCATGGCCTGGGCGAAGTCGTTCTTCAAGCTCTCGTGCACCAAGAAACGGGTGGGCGAAATGCAGACCTGACCGGCATTGCGGAACTTGGCCGCGCCAGCGGCTTTGGCCGCCAACTCCACATCGGCATCCTCGGCCACGATCACAGGGGCGTGACCACCCAACTCCATCGTGGCGCGCTTCATGTACTGGCCGGCCATCGCGGCGAGTTGTTTACCCACGGGTGTGGAGCCCGTGAACGTGATCTTGCGGATCACCGGGTGAGCGATCAGGTAGCTGGAAATCTCAGCAGGGATGCCGTACACCAAACCGATCACGCCAGCAGGCACACCAGCATCGGCAAACACGCGCAGCAGTTCAGCAGGGGAAGCTGGCGTCTCTTCAGGGGCTTTGACAATGATGGAGCAACCCGTGGCCAGTGCGGCAGACATCTTGCGCACGATCTGGTTGATCGGGAAATTCCAGGGCGTGAACGCCGCCACAGGACCGACGGGGTCTTTGAGCACCAGGTTTTGCACGCTCAAGCTGCGCGCGGGCACCACGCGGCCATAGACGCGGCGGGCTTCTTCCGCAAACCACTCGATGACTTCACACGCCATGCCGATTTCGCCTTTGGCTTCGGCCAGCGGTTTGCCTTGCTCTTGTGTCATCAACTCGGCGATGCGGGGCGTGCGCTCGCGCAACAGCACAGCCGCTTGGCGCATGATTTTGCTGCGCTCGATCACCGGTGTGTTGCGCCAAATGTCAAAACCCTTTTGGGTGGCCGCCAGTGCGCGGTCCAGGTCAACTTGACTGGCATGGGCCACACGGCCAATTTCCAGGCCAGTGGCGGGATTGAAGACAGGCAAGGTTTTGCCATCGGCGGCATCGCACCATTGGCCATCGATCAAAAGTTGGGTGTTGGCGTAGCTCATCAAAACATCCTCAAAAAGGTTGAACAGAGACGGAATAAGGGGAAATCAAGACCTGGCGCACACGGGGCAGGCGGGGTTGCGCGGCAGTCGGATGTCGCTGAACGACAGGCTGCGGCCGTCCACCATCAACAAACGGCCGGTCAGCTGGCTGCCCATGCCACACACCACTTTGAGCGCTTCAGCCGCCTGCATGCTGCCGATGATGCCGACCAAGGGCGCAAACACCCCCATGGTGGCACAGCGCGTTTCTTCAAAGGTGGATTCAGGCGGAAACACACAGGCATAGCAAGGGGCATCGGGATGGCGCGCGTCATACACCGCCAATTGACCGTCAAAACGGATTGCGGCACCTGACACCAGGGGTTTACAGTACTGCACACATGCCGCGTTCACCGCATGCCGGGTGGCAAAGTTGTCACAACAATCGAGCACCACATCGACCTTGGGCACCCACTGTGCCAGCAACGCAGCATCGGCACGGGCCTGCACGGTATCAACCACCGCACGCGGGTTGATGGCCAAGATGGCCTCTCGGGCAGATTCGACTTTAGGCATCCCCACGCGCACGGCAGTGTGGGCAATTTGGCGCTGCAGGTTGGTGACATCCACAACGTCATCGTCAACCAAGGTGATGCGCCCCACGCCAGCCGACCCCAGGTAGAGGGCCACCGGCGAACCCAGGCCACCGGCCCCAATCACCAAGGCATGTGAGGCGACGATGCGGTCTTGCCCTTCGATGCCAATGTCATCAAGCAGGATGTGCCGCGAATACCGCAGCAACTCGTCATCGTCCATCGACATGTTCGCTGTCTCAACCGGCAGGTGCAGGTCAGTCTTCTTTCTTGTCGGCCTTGCGCTCGGTCAAGGTCTTGCTGACCAGCACAGGCTTGCCCTTGAGTTGGTTCAAGGCCTGGATCAGCGGGAAGTCTTTGTCGGAACCGAATTCAGGCGGACGTCGCTCGGCGACCGGCTTTTTGGCCTCTTCTTCCAGGCGCTTCATCGCTTCTTCACGGGCCTTTTCGCGCTCAGCATCTTTCTTTTCTTCGCCTTGGCCGCTGGTCAAGTGTTTTTCAAGATCGGCTTCGCGGGTGCGCAGCGCCGCGAACGGGCTGCCGCCTTCGGTGTCGTCCACCATGATTTCAGGGATGATGCCTTTGGCTTGGATGGAGCGCCCGAGCGGTGTGTAGTAACGCGCGGTGGTGAGCTTCAGTCCGGTGTCAGGGCCGAGCGGACGCACGGTTTGGACCGAGCCTTTGCCAAAGGTCTGGCTGCCCATCAAGGTGGCGCGCTTGTAGTCTTGCATCGCACCCGCCACGATCTCGCTGGCAGAGGCAGAACCTTCGTTCACCAACACCACCAAGGGCACGGTTTTGAGGGCACCCTTGGTCACTTCGGCCAGGCGTTTGAGCGGATCGGGGCCGTTGCGGCGCAGGTAAAACTCAGGGGACGCTTTGTAAGTGAACTTGCTTTCGGCCAATTGCCCGTTGGTGGACACCACGGTGACGTTCTCGGGCAAAAAGGCAGCAGAGATCGCGACCGCCGCGTCCAACAAGCCACCGGGGTCATTGCGCAGATCGAGCACCAAGCCCTTCAGGTTGGGCTCTTGCTTGTAAATTTCTTCAGCCTTGCGCACAAAATCGTCTACCGTGCGTTCCTGGAACTGCGACAGGCGTATCCACGCATAGCCGGGTTCGATGACCTTGCCACGCACCGACTGGGTACGGATCTCTTCGCGGATGATGGTGACCGGAAAGCTTCGGTTTTCGTCTTTGCGGAAGATGGTGAGGATCACCTTGGTGTTTGGCTCACCCCGCATGCGCTTGACCGCTTCATTCAGCGGCAAACCTTTGACCAGGGTTTCGTCGATCTTGGTGATCAGGTCGTTGGGCTTGAGGCCAGCACGGTAGGCCGGTGAGCCTTCAATGGGGGACACCACCTTGACCAGTCCATCCTCTTGCGAAATTTCGATGCCCACACCGACAAAACGGCCTGTGGTGCCTTCGCGGAATTCCTTGAACGACTTTTTATCGAAATACTGAGAATGCGGGTCCAGGCTGGCCACCATGCCAGCAATGGCTTCGGTGATCAGCTTTTTCTCATCGACCGGTTCGACATAGTCGCTCTTGACCATGCCAAAGACCGCCGCAAGCTGTTGCAGCTCTTCCAGGGGCAAAGGTGCCAAGGCACCGCGAGCCACCGTCTGGAGCGACACCGTGGTCAGCGCGCCAGCGAGCGCCCCAACGGAAATCCAGCCTGCAATTTTCAATTTTTGACCCATGTTTTGACCACCTTAACCGTTCAATATACACCTTGGAACCGAACGGGGCACAAGGGTTCAACCACCAACAGTGACTTCACCATTGGTTTACACAGGGTTCCGTCACCCGGGGTGTCAGGCCTTGCCTTGGCTGGCCACAGCCGCCGCCGCTTTGGCCGCCGCCTCGGCATCGCCCAAGTAGTAATGGCGGATGGGTTTGAGGTCAGCGTCCAGCTCGTACACCAGCGGGATGCCGTTGGGGATGTTCAATCCGACGATGTCAGTTTCTGACACGTTGTCCAGGTATTTGATCAACGCCCGGATCGAATTGCCGTGCGCTGCCACCACCACGCGCTTGCCCGCCTTGATGGCTGGGGCCATGGACTCGTTCCAAAACGGCAGCACGCGGGCCACCGTGTCTTTCAGGCACTCGGTCAACGGCACCTGGTCGGCGCTGAGTTTGCCGTAGCGCACATCGCCGCGTTCGCTGCGGGGGTCATTGGCCTCCAGCGCAGGTGGCGGTGTGTCGTAGCTGCGACGCCAGACCAGCACTTGGGCATCGCCGTACTGCTTGGCCATGTCGGCCTTGTTCAGCCCCTGCAAGGCACCGTAATGGCGCTCGTTCAAACGCCAGCTGTGCACCACGGGCAGCCAGGTGCGGTCCATCTCGTCCAGGCAGTGCCACAACGTGCGCGTGGCGCGCTTGAGCACGCTGGTGTAGGCCAAATCGAAGTCATAACCTTCAGCCTTGAGCAGTTGGCCCGCCTTTTTGGCCTGGGCAATGCCGGTGTCGGTCAGGTCCACATCGGTCCAGCCGGTGAAGCGGTTTTCAAGATTCCAGGACGATTCGCCGTGGCGAACGAGAACGAGCTTGTACATGGTGCAAAAAAGGTTGGAAGGGAACAAATCAAGGCACTGAGCCTCTGATTCTAAAATGCGTCCTCTCTTGCAAGGATTACTGTGAAGTTCATTATTGACAATTGGATGCTGATTTCGGTGGCGCTCACGTCCGGCGCTCTGCTCATGTGGCCCGTGGTGATGGGTGCCACAGCCTCGGGGCTGTCGCCTACAGAGGCCGTTCAGCGCATGAACCGCGACAAGGCCGTGGTGATCGACGTGTCGGAGCCCGCCGAGTTCGCGGCAGGCCATGTGACGGGTTCCAAAAATCTGCCGCTGGCGGACTTCGAGAGCCGCTTGCCCGACACGGTGAAAAACAAGACCCTGCCTCTGATCGTGGTGTGCGCCTCTGGCCTGCGGGCCAAAAAGGCGGTCGCTACCGCTCAAAAACTGGGTTACGAACAATCCCAAGTGCTCGCTGGCGGCTTGGCCGCCTGGCGAAGCGCCAACCTGCCCGTTGAAAAGGCTTGATGACCATGCAGTCCGTCACGATGTACACCACCGCCGTTTGCCCCTACTGCGTGCGCGCCAAGCAATTGCTGAGCGCACGTGGCGTGGCCCAAATCAACGAGGTGCGGATAGACCAGTCCCCTGAAGAGCGCATGAAGATGATGGAGCGCACTGGCCGTCGCACCGTGCCTCAAATTTACATCGGTGAGACCCATGTCGGGGGCTGTGACGAACTGATGGCGCTGGACGCCAAAGGCGAGCTGATGCCTCTGCTGAACGCCTGAGATAATTCTGAATTCAAGGCCGAATCCACGGCCTGATTCACGGCTTTTTAGACCCGAAAGAAGATTCATGTCCGACTCGAACGATCCCGTATTCCAGATTCAACGCGTTTACCTGAAGGAAGCGTCGCTGGAACAACCCAACTCCCCCGCGATCTTGTTGGAGCAAGAACAACCCGCCGTGGACATCCAGTTGGGCGTCGAAGCCACGCCCGTGGCCGATGGCATTTTTGAAGTGGCCGT
>CAZHDP010000251.1:0-5470 GCA_964531605.1 uncultured Burkholderiaceae bacterium
GAGCAGGCGAAGTCCCTGAAATTGCCCTATGTTTACCTGGGCTACTGGATCAAAGACAGCCCGAAAATGAATTACAAGGCCAAGTTTTTACCCCACCAAATGTTGATGGATGGGCGTTGGAGCCCTCCCTTGCCTCAGTCTGTTTCGGTGGAACAGGATTTCACAAAGTAAAATTTGGCGCATAATTGGGCACGGCCCGTCGCTCTGATGTGCAAATGCGGGTGCCGATCCACTTGATTGCTTGCATCCCATGAGAACGCCAGACCCCAGCGCTGCAAACAGCCCCACCATACAAGTCATTGAGCGCATTTTTGCGGTCATGGATGTTCTGGCGTCCAAAGAAGAATCGGTGTCACTGAAAGAGATCAGCGAAAAAACCGGGCTTCACCCGTCCACCACCCACCGCATCCTGAATGACCTGACGCTGGGCCGCTACGTGGACCGCCCAGAAGCCGGCAGCTACCGCCTGGGCATGCGTTTGCTGGAACTGGGCAACCTGGTCAAAGGTCGCTTGAACGTCCGCGATGCGGCCTTAGCACCGATGCGAGAGTTGCATAAGTTGATTCAGCAACCGGTCAACCTGAGCATGCGCCAAGGGGATGAAATCGTGTATGTGGAGCGCGCTTACAGCGAGCGGTCTGGCATGCAAGTGGTGCGTGCGATCGGTGGCAGGGCACCCTTGCATTTGACATCGGTTGGCAAGCTGTTCCTGGCGGTTGACGACCTGCACCGTGTCAGAGCTTACGCAACCCGAACCGGCTTGAGTGGCCACACCAAAAACAGCATCACCCAACTGCCTGTGCTGGAGCGGGAACTCTCCAAAGCGCGTCAATATGGCATCGCTCGGGACAACGAAGAACTTGAGTTGGGTGTGCGGTGCATGGCCGCCGGCATTTATGACGATCAGTCTCGTCTGGTCGCAGGCCTGTCGATTTCAGCCCCTGCGGACAGGTTGGATGAAAGTTGGCTGCCTAAATTGCAATCCACGGCCAACGAGATTTCCACTTCACTGGGCTACAAACCCGGCCCAGCGTCGGCGTGATGTTGCAATTGACCCCAGAGCAGGCTGGGGTCAGCGGTCAAAGAGTAACGCTTACTCGCCGCCCAATTGGCGGCTGACAGGCGCTGCAACCATGCCAGGATTGGCCTCGACCCAACGTCGGACGCGCTCCGCATCACCCAGTCGGCTGAGCTTTCCGGCAGAGTCCAGGAACACCATGATCAGTTTGCGCCCCGCAATTTTGGCCTGCATGACCAAGCATTGCCCTGCCTCAGAGATGTAGCCTGTTTTTTGCAAACCAATGTCCCAAGAAGGGTTCTTCACCAAGCGGTTGGTGTTGTTGTATTGCAAGGTGCGTTTGCCCACAGCCACTTGATGGCCAGGTGATGTGGACAGCTCACGCAGCACCGGATCTTGGTAAGCCGCACTCACCAAAGTAGCCAAATCTTGGGCGCTCGATTGGTTACGGCTGGACAACCCTGTCGGCTCTTGATAACGCGTGTCACGCATGCCCAGGGCCAGCGCTTTGCCATTCATCAGCTGAACAAAACTGCTCAACCCGCCTGGGTAGGTGCGGCCCAGCGCATGCGCTGCTCGGTTTTCACTGGACATCAACGCCAAGTGCAACAACTCACCACGGGTCAATGAGGCACCGACCGTCAAACGCGATGAGCTGCCCTTCTCCGTGTCCACATCTTCTTGGGAAATGGTGATCACTTCGTCCATCGGCAAACGGGCTTCACTGATCAACAAACCGGTCATCAGCTTGGTCAACGAGGCAATCGGCAGCACAGCCTTGTCATTCTTGCTGAACAGCACCTCGCGGGTGTCTTGGTCGACCACCAATGCAACGCTGGATTTCAAATCCAAGGGGTCCAATGCCCCGTGCAGACCTGCCAACTGGCCGTAGGATGGCTTGGAAGGGATCAGCGCAGCCCGCGACACGGCACGTGATTTGACCGCAGCAGAGCGGCGTACGACTGCTTTGCTTTTGGCTGGCGCACTGACTGAGGACTTTTTAACACCCGGCTTGGCCTTTTGCGCAGCAGAGGCACTCACAGATCCCAACAACGCGGCACCCACAACAAGCGAGCCCAGAGTTACCCAAAAACGGTGAGGAGAAATGCGCATCAGACCCATCATGTGTTCTTCTCCGGGAAATGGAATGTTGCCGGAGTGTATAGAAATATCAAAAATACCGCAATATCAATCACTTGCAGCATCTTTTTAAGTTAGAAGCTGAACCAAGAGAGGAAGGTAAGCGATTGTAATCGCCCCCTTCCATCTTTGCAGCGGATGCGAGATACCGAACGGTCAGCCCTGGGCCGCAACGCGGTCTGCTTTGCTGTGAAGCTTGTTCAAAGCGCTCAAATAAGCTTTGGCAGAGGCCACCACGATGTCAGGGTCAGCACCCACCCCGTTGACCACACGACCACTGTTTTGCAAACGCACGGTCACTTCGCCCTGGCTTTCTGTGGAACCACTGATGGCATTGACCGAATACAGCACCATTTCAGCGCCACTCTGGACGCGGCTTTCAATGGCTTTCAGCGAAGCATCCACGGGGCCGTTGCCATCAGACTCACATTTGACTTCCTCGCCCTCAACAGAAATCACGATGCTGGCGAAAGGCCGTTCCCCCGTCTCGCTGCGCTGGGACAGTGAGATGAACCCATATTGCTCGTTTTCGGTGGTCACACTTTCGTCGCTGACCAAGGCCAGGATGTCTTCGTCAAAAATCTCGCTCTTGCGGTCAGCCAGCTCTTTGAAACGGGTGAACGCGTGATTGACAGCCGTTTCGCTGTCCAGCTGCACGCCCAATTCTTGCAAGCGTTGCTTGAACGCGTTGCGCCCACTGAGCTTGCCTAACACGATCTTGTTGGTCGTCCAGCCCACATCTTCGGCGCGCATGATTTCATAGGTGTCACGCGCCTTGAGCACGCCGTCCTGGTGAATGCCGCTTGCGTGGGCAAAGGCATTGGCGCCGACGACTGCTTTGTTGGGCTGTACCACGAAGCCTGTGGTCTGGCTGACCATGCGGCTGGCTGCCAAGATGTGCAAGGGGTCAACGTTCAAATCCAAACCAAAGTAATCACGACGCGTTTTCACCGCCATGACCACCTCTTCCAGCGAGCAATTGCCTGCACGTTCGCCCAAACCATTGATCGTGCACTCTACCTGACGCGCACCACCGATCTTCACACCGGCCAAGGAGTTGGCCACGGCCATGCCCAAATCGTTGTGGCAATGGACTGACCAAACAGCCTTGTCCGAGTTGGGAATGCGTTCGCGCAAATTTCGGATGAACTCGCCGTACAACTCTGGCACGGCGTAACCCACGGTGTCGGGCACGTTGATGGTCGTGGCACCCTCGGCAATGACCGCCTCGATCACTCGGCACAAAAAGTCGGGCTCAGAGCGGTAACCATCTTCAGGACTGAATTCGATGTCACTCATCAAATTGCGCGCAAAACGGGTGGCCAGTTTGGCCTGCTCAAAGACCTCGTCAGGGGTCATGCGGAGTTTTTTCTCCATGTGAAGCGGACTTGTCGCCAAGAACAAGTGCAAACGGCCAGAGTTTGCAGGCTTCAAAGCCTCTGCGGCACGGGAAATGTCACGGTCATTGGCACGGGCCAAGGAACAAATGGTCGAGTCTCTGACCACCTCGGCAATGGCTTTGACGCACTCAAAATCGCCGTTCGAACTGGCAGCAAAACCAGCCTCGATGACATCGACTTTGAGACGCTCCAGCTGTCGGGCAATGCGCAGCTTCTCGTCTTTGGTCATGGACGCGCCGGGGGACTGCTCGCCATCGCGCAACGTGGTGTCAAAAATAATGAGTTTGTCGGTCATGGAAATCTCCTGGCTGAATCCGTGATTATCACGCGTTGACTGCTTCAAAAACCGGCGCAGTAGTCACTGCAGGGCTGCGCTCTACAGCAGAAATGATGGCCTTGAACGAGGCAGAAACGATATTGCTGTCCATGCCCACGCCAAACAAGGTGTGCTGTTCATCGATGCGAAGCTCCAGGTAAGCAACCGCCCTGGCGGCGGCACCGGATTGAACGGCGTGCTCATGGTAGTCGAGCACGCGCACAGTGCGACCCGTGACGCGGTTCAAACCCACAATGAACGCATCGATGGGACCCGTGCCAGCACCTTGCAAGGCATGGTGTTGGCCTTGCAACTCAATCTGGGCGTTCAGATGAACCGTTCTGCCGCCATCGGCATGAACCTCTTCATTCAACTGGTGGCGTGGAGCCACAACGCTGGCCATGCCGTACTCACGCTCAAACAGACCCCACAAGTCTTGCGCTGTCAGCTCCTTGCCCTGAACGTCCATCACCTCTTGGACAACACGGCTGAACTCAATTTGCAGACGGCGAGGCAACTCCAGGCCGAATTCGCTTTCCAACAAATAGGCAATGCCACCTTTGCCGGACTGGCTGTTGACCCGGATCACCGCGTCGTAGCTGCGGCCCAGGTCTTTGGGGTCAATGGGCAAGTAGGGAATAGCCCAAGCATCGTCGTCCTTGCGCACCGCAAAAGCCTTTTTAATCGCATCCTGGTGCGTGCCGGAAAACGAGGTGTACACCAAGTCCCCGGCATACGGGTGGCGCGGGTGAACGGGCAATTGGTTGCAAAACTCCACCGTGCGGCGAACCTCGTCAATGCTGGAAAAATCTAATCCTGGCGACACACCCTGGGTGTACAAATTCAACGCCACGTTCACCACATCCAAATTACCCGTTCGCTCGCCATTCCCAAACAAACAACCTTCCACACGCTGCGCACCGGCCATCATGGCCAACTCAGCCGCAGCCGTCCCGGTGCCCCGGTCATTGTGCGGATGCACAGAAAGAACGATGCCTACTCGGCGCTCTAAATGGCGGTGCATCCACTCGATCATGTCCGCAAACACATTGGGCGTGGAATGCTCCACCGTGGTGGGCAAATTGATGATGCAAGGATGGGCAGGCGTGGGCTGCCAAACCGCCGTCACGGCATCGACCACGCGCTTGGAAAACATCAATTCAGTTCCTGAAAAATGCTCGGGGGAGTATTGGAATGTCCAGTGGGTTTGCGGCTGTTGCTGCGCCAAAGTCTGGATCAAACGCGCATGGCTGCTCGCCAATTCCACAATCTGATCGGCATCCATGCCCAGCACCACGCGCCGCATGACCGGCGAAACAGCGTTGTACATGTGAACGATAGCCCGCTTAGCCCCCGACAACGCCTCCATCGTGCGGTGAATCAAGGCGGCGATAGCTGGGGTCATGACCTGAACCGTCACATCATCGGGGATGAGGTTCTCGTCGATCAACTTGCGTACAAAGTCAAACTCGATTTGAGAGGAAGCGGGAAACCCCACCTCAATCTCTTTGAAGCCCACCGCCACCAAAGTTTCAAACATGCGCAGCTTGCGGGCCATGTCCATCGGCTCAATCAGAGCTTGATTGCCGTCGCGCA
>CAZHDP010000252.1:0-5465 GCA_964531605.1 uncultured Burkholderiaceae bacterium
GGTTTTGAGGATTCGAATTCAAGCTGAACCCAATCTGCTTTGACTCGGAAGCCTTGACCTTCGTTTTGCACCAAGGCGCGGCTCGTGGTCGAACCGCCTCCCATCAGCACGGAGACACCCACCAAGCCATCGTTGCCGATGATGGCAATTTCTGCGGACCCCCCGTCGCTCATCACGTAGAGCAAGGACACCACTGCGGTTGTGGGAAAGTAGACGTACTCTATGATCCCCCCCGCTTCACAGAGGACTTGGCCCAGCGGCATATCGATGACCTCCATGTGCGAAGCCCAACGAGTTTGGATGTCTATCGACAACCCTGCCAAGAGGTGGTTAGACCGATGGCGATGACTGGGGGCAGAAACCATGTACATGAACACCATTTGAGTAAGAGACGGCTGTGTAGGAGGCGGGCTTCGCACCCGGTAGACCTGCAATCCATGCGCAGGCTCGCATTCCAGGGAGCGACCCTGGCCTGCACGCAGATGACACCACCAAGGTGGCGTCATCTGCGCCCTTGTGCGACAAGTCCCTTACTTCTTGCTTGAAGCAACTGCAGCCGTTCTCTTGGCCAATTGGATCGTGTGCTTGGTTGCTTGCTCCGCGTGGTCTACCGCCAATTTGGATTGAATAGCTGCACCATTGTGATCGCCTGCATCGATCAGTTTGGCCGCATCTTTATGGCTTTTGGAGGCCAACGCCAGATGTTCGGCGGCCTTCAAGTGATGGCTTTGTACCGTGGTGCTGGGTGCGTTGTCATGGGCAGTGGTTTGCGTCAGTGTCATGGGGATATCCTTGAAGTTGAGGGCGTGGTGATTGAAAAATTTCGAATCACAATGGCCAGTCTCCAGGTCTTGCGTCATCCCGTCTGTGTGTCAACGTACGTCGACCGACTTGCGCAATGGTGCAAGCCGCTTCAGTTCTCCGCTGGCATGGTCCACTCGATCGGCGGTACCCACGATGCTGCCCAGCCTGCAAGTTGATGACTGGGCATGGGCCGGGCAATGCCAAAGCCTTGGGCGCATTCACAACCCAGGGCAATGAGTGAGGCGCCGTGCGCAATGGTTTCCACCCCTTCGGCGATCACTTTGCGGTTGAAGGCGTCGGCCAGCCCAATCACGCCCTTCACAATCGCCAGGTCTTCTCGGTCGTCCAGCATGTCGCGCACAAAGCTCTGGTCAATTTTCAAGGTTTCCGCAGGCAAGCGTTTCAGGTAGGTGAGCGATGAGTAGCCTGTGCCAAAGTCATCCACCGCCACGTGAAATCCCAGGCGGTGGCATTCGTTCATGGTTTTGGCAACAGCCTCGATGTTTTCCAATGCACTTGTCTCCAACAGTTCCAACTCGATGTCCAAGGGCTGGACGTCGGGGAACGCCGACAGGTGCATGGCGAGGTTTTTAGAAAAATTCTCCGACTGGAACTGACGGGCCGACACGTTCACGCTGACAGGCATGTTCAAGCCGATGGTTTTCCAATAGCTGAGTTGAGACACCACTGTCTTGATGACCCACTCACCAATGGCCTCAATCAGTGGGTGGTTTTCAATCAGGGGCAAGAAAGCCCCTGGCAACACCAAGCCTTGCTCGGGATGGTTCCAGCGGATCAGCGCCTCAGCGCCCACCATCACCCCGGACCGCATGTTCATTTTGGGTTGGTAGTACAGCACAAACTCTTCGTCATGCAAGGCTTGCGCGATCCTGTTGATTTTTTCCGCGCGGGTTTTGATTTCCGCATTTTTTTCAGAATCAAACAAATGAAAGCGATTTTTCCCCGCCTGCTTGGCCTCGTACATCGCTTGATCGGCATGGCGCATCAATTGGTCAACATCCGAGTCGTCATGGGGAAACAAGGTGGCGCCCAGGCTGGCTGAAACTTGCAGCACCATGCCATTGACGATGACCGGGTCGTGGCACGCTTTCAAAATGCGGGCCAGCATCTCTTTGCAGGTGTCAAAAGACTCTACGTCCGTCAGCACGGCAACGAACTCGTCACCCCCCATCCGTGCGAGCGTGTCTACCGCCCTGAACGAACTTTGCATGCGCTGGGCCAAGGCAATCAACAATTCGTCGCCGACGTCGTGCCCATAACGGTCATTGATGTCTTTGAATCCGTCCAGGTCGAGGTAAGCCACAGCCAGCGACTGGTGCTGGCGGCGTGCGATGGCCAGCGACTGGCTCAGGCGATCGGTCAGCAACAGCCGGTTTGGCAAATTGGTCAGCGGGTCAAAATTGACAATCCGCTCTAACCTTTCCTGTTGTTGGCGCAGAGGGGTGATGTCTGCAAAAATGCCCACGTACTTGAGCGGGATACCGTTTTCATCGCACACGCTGTTGACCGTCAGCAGGCCCGCGAACGCATCGCCCGTTTTTCTGCGGCTCCAGATTTCGCCGCGGCAACTGCCGGTTTCCATCAACTCGGTCAGCAATTTTTGGTAAACCTCTGGCCCCTGTCGCCCAGATCTGAAAAGCATCAGGTCTTTGCCGATCACTTCGGCCCTGTCGTACCCGGTGACTGCAGTGAAGGCGTCATTGACCTCCAGAAACAGACCATTGGCGTCCGTGATGACCACGGCTTCAGAGGTGTGCGTGAAGACGCTCGCTGTCAGGTGCAGTTGCTGCTCCATCTGCTTTCGTGCCGTGATGTCTCTGGCAATTTTCGAGGCACCAATCACACGCCCATTGGCGTCGCACAGCGGCGAGATGGTGACAGAGACATCAATCAGCCTGCCATCTTTGGTTTGACGCTGGGTTTCAAAATGATCAACGGTTTCTCCGTGCAGCAAACGGTTGAGGATGATGGCCTCTTCGCCCTTTCGGTCGGGGGGTAAAAGTACCTCGATCGATTGCCCGATCATTTCTTCAGCCCGGTAGCCAAACACCCTTTCTGCTGCGGGGTTCCAACTGGTCACCACACCGCGCGTGGATTTGGAGATGATGGCGTCTGTTGAAGTGGCAACGATGGCTTGAAAGTGCTGTGTTGTTTTCTCTGTTCGGACTCTGTCGCTGATGTCTCGGGCAATTTTGGAGGCCCCCACGATCTGTCCGATCAGGTTGCGCACCGGGGAAATCGTGATGGCGACATCGATCAAATGACCGTCTTTGTGTTTGCGTACGGTCTCGAAGTGATCGATCCGCTCCCCTTCCAAAATCCGCTCCAGAATCAAGGATTCCTCGGTTTGTTTGTGTGGCGGGAACAGCTTGAGCATGGGCTGTCCGATCATTTCTTCAGCTGTGTACCCAAAGATCTTTGTGGCACCTGTATTCCAGCTGGTCACCACCCCGGTCAATGACTTGCTGATGATGGCGTCATCGGAGGACTGCACGATCGCCCTGAAGTGCTCGATTGCGGCCACGGGGTCCATCACGTCGGTGAGAGACGGCGAAGGCTCCGCAGGTGTCGGCGCCGGGTTGGGTGTGCCGGCTGAGACACTGGGACGAGAGGCAGAAGCAGTCATGGGTGAAGTGCAGACAATGAAAGTAACATCAGTTTAGTTTCATTCAGGATCGGCGTCTGCGGGGTTGAATGGCTGTTTGAAGTGTGGTTGCGGTCAAGGCGTTGATTTGCAAGACAGTCGGGGGCATCTCCAGCAGTTGGTCTGGGTGCCAAAGCCGAAGCCGTGCTGCGCCCTCTGGCACATCACGCAGGGTCAGCACGCCGGTGCTGTCGGTCTTTGCGGCCCAGGGTGCGTCGGTGACCACAATGAAACCTCGCATGGAGCCATGCAGATGGCAGCTCAGTTGGTGCAGTCCGGGTTTGTCGAACGTCACTTCAGTGCTGGTGGGCTCTTTGTCTGCCACTTTGCCGGGCAGGCGAAGTTCGAAGCCTGCGGGCGTGTGTGTGCCGATCAAACCCATGGGCAAGCCTCGCACATGATGGTCCCAACTGTCGAGGTTGGCAAACTTCACTTTGCTGCCGACCATGATCAGGCTGACCATCGGTGAAAACTGCATTTTTTGCTGGCTGATCGTCACGTTTGACGCGGGATTTGACAGGGCGGGCGGGGCAATGCCAGGCATGTCCAGGGTCACAACGGCGTCTGCCAGCGGCAGACCGTCCTTGGCCAGCACGGTCAGTTGCAAGGTGCCCCCATTTGCCAGCGGCAGCCCAACAAGCAAGCACAGGGCCAGGCTCAACGTCCTTGAGAGCCCCTGCGGATGGTCACCTGTGGCGCGTGTGTTTGCTTGCGTCATGGCAGGGTGATCACATCACGGTGCATCGGAGCGAGCAACGCCAGCAATTGGTTTTGACGCGAGAACGAAACACCTTGCGCAGACATGGCGGCCTGCGCCAGTTGGACCAGTCGGTTGAAGTCTGCTCTGGAGATGTCCATCTCACCGTGAGCCTCTTTCATGGTCGGGCCGTCATACACACAAGGCCCTTTGGCCAACTGGCAGATTTGATCTGTGAGTTGCGCAGCCAAGTGCTCTGATTTTGTTTTTTTGAATTGCTCGCCGATCTGGGGATCTGCTTTGAGCCGGACGACCAGGTCGTCCATCACTTTGCGGATGCCGACTTTCTCGCCCAAGGCTTGGTAAAGCCCTTGCGCAGGCGCCACGGGATAGGCTGTTGCGTTGAATGGCAATGCGTTTGGCGGTGTGGTTTGCCCGGTGACTGGTGTCAGAACGACGGCCAAGCAACAAGCCAAACATGGCGTAAGGTATTTCATGGTGTGAAGGTGAAGTGAGGCTGGACAGCGGTGTTGGACTGGGAGGGCGCTCAGAAAGAAGGCCAGTTTCAAGAAGGCCAGTTTCAGAAGGCGATTTGCGCAGCAAGGTACACACCGCTTTGTTTGCGGTTGTTGGTGGTGGCAGGCACGACACCGCCCAAGTCCACATAAGCCAGGGTGAACGACAGGTGCTGTGACGGGGCCCAGGCGATGAACACGTCTTTCCAGTCGTCTGCCGCCAGACCATTGCCCAAACCTGCGGCACGACCAGCCCGCTCAAGCTTGTTGGTCATCTTGCGGTATTCCACACCGATTGCCACATCGTGGCGAAGCAGGTAGGCCACAGACAGCTCTGGCCGCAGTTCATAGCTGTCATTCGCCCCGCCCAGAGTGGCACCAAAACCCAACAGACCGTTTTGGTTGGCTTTTGTGGCCCGCAACGTGGCATTGATCAGCAAGCCTTGCGCAAGCAGCAGCTTGCTTGCAGACACATAGACGTCTACGCCGGATCGCTTCGCCCCCAAGCTGTCTAACGTGCTGTTCAAGCCGCTGGACGCCAACGACTTGTGCTGTATGCCCACGGCCAGTTGAGGCATCAGGTTGTCGCTGTCCAATACAGCTTCACCTGCGATGCGGTATTTGGCCCCCACGATGTTTTGGCGCAAGTGCAAGCCAGGAACACCGAGCAGCGTGCCGGTGATGCCAGTGTCAAAGTCTTGATGGGCAACGGTCAGTTCCAGGCGATCATTCACGCCCAGTGCTGCACCGTAGGTCATCAGACGGTAGTCTTGTGTAGAGAGTG
>CAZHDP010000253.1:0-5459 GCA_964531605.1 uncultured Burkholderiaceae bacterium
GTCTGCGAGCCGTCACCTCAACGGCTGAGCCACAATCGCCACATGCTGTGGGACATTTTTTGCAAAGTCATCGACAACTACGGAGACGTGGGCGTCTGCTGGCGCCTGGCGAAAGACCTGGCGAGCCGGGGCCACCAGGTGCGCCTTTGGCTCGACGACCCCAGCCCCCTGGCCTGGATGGCACCGCAAGCGGACGTGACCCACCCGACCATCACCGTGTTCACCTGGCCCACCGCAGACAGCGAGGCCCCTGGGCTTTGGCCAAGCCCAGGGGACGTGGTGATCGAGGCATTCGGTTGCGAGTTGCCACAGGGCTTCGTGCACGGCATGGCCCAGGCTTCGTCTGCCCCCGTGTGGGTCAACCTGGAATACCTCACGGCCGAGCCCTACGCCGCCAAATGCCATCGGCTCACATCGCCCGTGATGCACGGCGCTGGCAAAGGCCTGACCAAACACTTCTTTTACCCTGGCTTCACAACCGACACCGGTGGACTGCTGCGAGAGACCGACTTGGCGCCCCCCGCCTGTGGCCGCACCGAGGCCCCTGCCTGGTTGGCCCCTTACTGCCAGGCTTCCCACCCTCATGCGGTGGCCAGCGCCCCGGCCAAACGGGTCTCGCTGTTTTGTTATGAGCCCCCAAAACTCAGCGATTTGTTGCAGCAATTGATGGCGCAGACCACGCCCTGCACCTTGCTGGTCACGTCGGGGCGAGCGCGTGCAGCCGTTCAAAATCTGCTTAAAAACCAGGCTTTCGGTAATCAGGTATTGAAAAGTTTGCTATCTATTTCATACCTGCCAACGCTCAGTCAAACCCAGTTTGACGAGCTGCTGTGGGCATGCGACGTGAATTTTGTGCGGGGCGAGGACTCCTTGGTTCGCGCACTGTGGGCGGGTGCCCCGCTGGTGTGGCAGATCTATCCGCAAGACGACAACGCCCACCATGACAAGCTGGAAGCCTTTTTGGACACGGTGCACGCTTCCCCAGTGATGCGCGCATGGCACCAGGCCTGGAACGGCATCAGCTCGCTGGGTCTGCCACCGCTGGAGGCCCTTTGGTCCGACACCACGGTTCAGGCAGCGCGTGAGCGCTTGTGGAAGCAAGACGATCTGGGCCGTCAATTGGACAACTTTGTACGCACCCAGCGGCTGGGCAACGGCCACAGTGGTGCAAAAAAAAGCTAAAATTCAAGGCTTTGCCAAAACTGATTGGCGAAAACACCAGGCGAAAGGGTCAGGCCATCGAGACCTGCGTCTGCAAACTCAGCTTGGCTGACCACCCGCAATCTATCCCAGAATCCTCATGAAAATCGCTCAAGAAATTCGCGCCGGCAACGTCATCATGCACGGCAAAGACCCCATGGTTGTGCTCAAGACCGAATACAGCCGCGGCGGGCGCAATGCCGCCACCGTGCGCATGAAGCTCAAGAGCCTGATCGCCAACTTCGGCACCGAAGTCGTGTTCAAGGCCGACGACAAGATGGACCAAGTCATCTTGGACAAAAAAGAGTGCACCTACTCTTACTTCGCTGACCCCATGTACGTCTGCATGGACACCGAGTACAACCAGTACGAAGTCGAAGCTGAAAACATGGGTGACGCCCTGAACTACCTCGAAGACGGCATGGCTGTTGAAGTGGTGTTCTATGAAGGCAAGGCCATCTCGGTCGAATTGCCCACCAGCGTGGTGCGCGAAATCACCTGGACCGAGCCAGCCGTCAAAGGCGACACCTCGGGCAAAGTGCTCAAGCCTGCCAAGATTGCCACCGGTTTTGAAATCGGCGTGCCTATCTTCGTGGCGCAAGGTGACAAGGTCGAAATCGACACCCGCACCGGCGAGTACCGCAAGCGCGTCTGAGCCCCTCAAGCTCTCCAAAACAAGGCTCCGCAAGGGGCCTTTTTTGTGGCCGTCGTCATGCACAATGCACAGCATGGACTCCAATTTGCACCTCAACGACAGCCGCCTGACCGATGCTTGGGCAACCCTTCAGGCGCATGGCGCCGATGGCAGCACACTCACGCCAGACCCCCAACGCTTGGCATTCGCCGACCCTGAATTCCTGCTGCGCCGAGAAACACGCGGCATCCGGTTCCAGTTGGAACTGCTCAAACCCGATTTAGAACAACAAGCCCACGGCATCGAAAACACGGTGGTCGTGTTTGGCAGCGCCCGCTTCAAAAGCAAGGAAACCTGCCTGGCCAACCTTGCGCAGGCGCAAGCCACGGGGCATGCTGCCGACATTGCCGCCGCCCAGACATTGCTGCGCAACGCCAGGTACTACGAGCAGGCCCGCGAGTTTGGGGGCATCGTGGCCCGCTACAGCGCCGACAAAGCGGCCAAAGACAAACTGTTTGTGTGCACTGGCGGCGGCCCGGGCATCATGGAAGCGGCCAACCGTGGTGCACAAGAAGCAGGCGGTGTGAGCGTGGGCCTGTCCATCGCGCTGCCCAAAGAGGAAAAACCCAACCCCTACGTGACGCCGGAACTGACCTTCAAGTTCCACTACTTCGCGCTGCGCAAAATGCACTTCATGATGCGTGCCAAAGCGCTGGTGGCCTTCCCTGGGGGCTTTGGGACATTGGACGAGCTGTTTGAAACCTTGACCTTGGTTCAGTGCAAAAAAGTCAATCCAGTGCCGATTGTGCTGTTCGGCGTGGACTACTGGAAGCGCTTGCTGAACCTGGACGTGCTGGTGGAAGAAGGCGCCATTGCGGCGGCCGATCTGAACTTGTTCAAGTACACCGACGACCCGCAAGAGGCTTGGCGCATCGTCACCGATTTTTACCGGCTGTGAGCCTTGGGTGGGCGCATCTTCCAGGCCTGAGGCGCCCCCAACCCTACCGTCAACCCCACCATCCAAAAGACCGCTGAAACCCCTACAGCAGCGCCCGCCACGCCAAACAACATGGGCATCGACACGCTGGAGAGGTTGATGCACATGAGGCGCAAACCCAGCGCTTCGCCATGCCGTGATTCAGGGGTGATCTGGTGCAAGGTGCTCATGATCATGGGTTGCACGGTGCCCAGTGTCAAGCCCAGCAGCACCGAAGCACACCCCATCAGCCACGGCGAGGGCAACAAGGGGTACACCGAAAAAATCACGGCCGTGGACACCATGGCGCCAGTGACCACCTCCCACTCCTTCAAATGCGATGCCACCAACGGCAGCAGCACCCGGATCACCACGGCTGACATGGCAAACGCGCCGAGGATGGTGCCAATCACTGAAGCGCTGTAATCTCGCTCGTGGCCCAACAGGGGAACCACAAAGGTGTGCACGTCCCAACTTGCGGAGAGCATCCAATTGACGATCAACATGCGCCTGAACATGGGGTCGCGAAGCAGGTCCCAAGCGCGGCGCTTTTCGCCAGTCTGGCGGTGGTCTGCGTTCAACTCTGGCGTGCCCCGCACCCAAAGCCAAGTGAGCAAAGGCAGCCCCGCCATCACGGCAAAGGCCACGCGGTAACCCATCAGGTCACCCGCCACCTGACCCGCATGGTCAATCAACAAGCCCGCCAACACAGGGCCCAAGAAATTGGACGCCGCTGGGCCGATGGACAACCAGGAAAACACCTGCTTGAGTTCGGTAGGAGTGGCCACGGCACGGCCCACGTGACGCTGCAGCGCGATGACCGTGGTGCCCGTGGCAGCACCCGTCAGCAGCGCGCACACACACAAGGCCGGAAAGACCGGGAACAACACCGGCAAACCGCCCCCGGCCACCGCGGCCAGCACGGCAAACCCCACCGGGCGCTTCATGCCATGCCGGTCAGCGTACCGTCCGGCAGGCAAGGCCAAAAACACCTGGCTGAGGGCAAACAAAGCCAGCAGCACACCGACCGACATGGCGCTGTAACCCAGCTTCAAAGCCAGCAAGGGGGCTGCCATGCGGGTACCCGCCATGCAGGCGTGCAGGCAAATCTGGCCTGCAATCAGCCGCAGCAGGGACATGGACAGGCTGGAAGTCACGTGCAGGCCCCGGTCAAATCAACAGTTGGGCATTGCTGCCATGGCCAGCACGGCCAGCATCGCCATCAGCGGTCTGTTCCGGGATGCCGTCGGGACTCAAGTTCTCCAGCCCTGGCAGCAGGCCTGCAGCCTGGTTTTCAGGAAGGGCCTCCACAGACCGCAAGGCGCGCGTCATGACATTGGTACGGGTCTCGGCTTGGCTGAGGGTGTTGAGCACCGTTTGCGTTTGGTTTTTGACCTTGGCCAAGACATCGCCGAATTTGCCAAACTCTGTTTTGACGGCACCCAGCACCTGCCAAACTTCGCTGGATCGTTTTTCCAGCGCCAAGGTGCGGAACCCCATCTGCAGGGCATTGAGCATGGCCATCAAGGTCGTGGGCCCCGCCAGGGTGATGCGGTGATCCCGTTGCAGGCTTTCCATCAAACCAGGGCGGCGCAGCACTTCGGCATACAAACCCTCCGTGGGCAAAAACAAGATGGCGAAATCGGTGGTGTACGGGGGTTCGACGTATTTGTCAGCGATGGATTTGGCCTCCAAACGGATGCGAGCCTCCAGCGCTTTGCCAGCAGCCTCTGCCGCACCGGCGTCTGCCCTGCCCTGCGCTTCAAGCAGGCGTTCGTAATCCTCGTTCGGAAACTTGGCATCGATGGGCAGCCACAGGGGTGTGCCATCTTCTGACTTGCCGGGCAGTTTGATGGCAAAGTCCACCGGGTTCTTGCTGTTCGGCCGCGTGATGACCTGCGTGCCGTATTGGTCGGGCGCAAACACTTGCTCCAGCAGCGCGCCGAGTTGCGCCTCGCCGAACATGCCGCGTGTTTTGACGTTGGAGAGCAGGTGCTTGAGGTCACCCACGCCCGCCGCGAGCGTCTGCATTTCACCCAGGCCTTTGTGCACCTGCTCCAAACGGTCGGCAACCTGCTTGAAGCTTTCACCCAAACGGGCCTCCAGGGTGGCGTGGAGTTTTTCGTCCACGGTGGCGCGCATCTGGTCGAGCTTTTTCTCGTTGCCGTCTTGCAAGGCTGTGAGCTTGAGTTCCACCGACTGGCGCACATCGCCCAATTGACGCTCGTTGCCCTCAGCCATTTGGCGAAGTTGCTCGTTCAGCGCATCGGCAAAACGCTTGAGGGCCATGTCTTGCGCATCACGCGACTGCATCATGGCCTGGGTTTGCGACTGGGTCGCCGCTTGCAGCGTCTGGGCAACCTGCTGCTGCATGGCCGCGAGTTGCACGCGAAACGAGTCAATTTGCTCGTTCTGCGTTCGGGCCACATCGCTGGACTGGGCCAGCAGGGCTTGCTGGAACAGCGAGAGGCCTTGGTTCAGCTCCACCCGGGTGTCACGGGCGCTGTGGGTCACTTCGGTACGCAACTCGCGCTCCAGGCGCTCGTTGGCCGCACCCAAGTTGTGCAGTGAGGCCAGCAGTTCGACCTGTCGAGGCTCAGAAGACTCAGGCACCGGACGCCGCCACAGCACGACCAACAGGCACACATT
>CAZHDP010000254.1:0-5384 GCA_964531605.1 uncultured Burkholderiaceae bacterium
GGTGCCATGGCCACACCCGATGGCTACACCCTGGTGCTGGGTGCGGGCTCCAACATCGTCACAGGGCCGATGGTGAACAGCAAACTGCCGTACGCGCCAACGCGTGATTTCGTACCAGTAGGTCGGGTCTTGATCAACGTTCCAGTGCTGACAGTTCACCCATCAAGTGGCGTCAAAACAGTAGCCGAACTGGTCGCACTTGCCAAGAAGAAACCCGGTGTACTGAACTACAGTTCGAGTGGTATTGGCAGCCCCAATCACTTGGCCATGGAAATGTTCCAAGCCATGACGGGTACCCAGTTTGTCCACATCCCCTACAAGGGCGCTGCACCGTCTGTGAATGAAATGCTGGCAGGCCATGTAGAGGTTGGGATCAATGCCGTTCCCAGTGTGATTCAGCACATCAAGAGTGGGAAACTGACACCCCTGGCGGTCGCAAACACGAAGAGAGACCGCAACTTTCCGGAAGTTCCTACGATTGCAGAAGCCGGGCTGAGCGGGTTCGAATATGAGATTTGGTACGCCCTGTTCACCCAAGCCAAGGTGCCCAAAGAGGTGGTCACCAAGTTGAGCGTCGATCTCAAAAAATCGCTGTCTGATCCAGAGGTTGTGAGACGTTTGATTGAGCAAGGCGCAGAACCCAGCCCGAGCACGCCAGATGAACTCGCCAAATTCCTTTTGGCCGACACCGAGCGCTGGAAAAAAATCATCAAAGACCGCAACATCAAAGCAGAGTAAAGACACGTTTGTCTTGACACGGCGGACCTGGTCAACTTGGCTCGAAACACAGGCCAGGGCCTCCCTCAGGTCATTCCACTTTAGCGCCAGATTTTTTCACAATGGCGGTCATGCGTTCGGTTTCACTCTTGATCAAACCGGGCATTTGCTCAGGGGTATGCACCAACACGCTCATGCCAACGTTGGTGATGTTCTTGTCTGAGAACTCTCGCTCAGCGAGGATGGACGCCACCGTGCCGTTAAGTTTGGCTACCACGTCACGCGGGGTGCCAATGGGGGCAAACAAGGCGTACCAGCCACCGATGTCCATGTCTTTGAAACCAGCTTCTGTGAAGGTCGGGACGTGGGGGGCTGCCACCAAGCGCTTGTCACCACTCACCCCCAAGACCTTGAGCTTGCCTGCAGCAACGTGGCCTTGGATGGTGGGGTACGCAGGAAAGGTAAACAGCACCTGGCCACCCAACACATCGGTGACAGCCGGACCAGCCCCTTTGTAGGCCACATGCACCATGTCTGACCCCGTGAGTTGTTTGTACATCTCCCCCATCAGGTGAGGCTGGCTGCCAGCACCGAATGAACCATAAGCCAGGTCTTTGCGACCTTTGGTGTACGCCACCAGCTCCTTCATGTTGTTGGCAGGCGTGCTGGCGTTGACCACCAGTGCCAGCGCCGCATAGGCCACGGAAGCCACGGGCAAGAAGTCGCGTTGCATGTTGTAGGACAGCGCCGGAAACAGCACAGGATTGACCACGAAAGTGGCGTCATTGGTAAACAACAACGTGTACCCATCGGCCGCAGATTTCGCCACGGCCTCGGTGCCAATGGCGGTGTTGCCGCCAGCCCGGTTGTCCGCAATGACGGGCTGGCCCAGCACCTCAGACAAACGCTGCGCCAGGCGTCTGCCCAAAATGTCGGTGGTGCCACCAGGTGCATAAGGAATGACGATGCGAATGGGCTTTGAGGGGTAGCCCGTCACTTGAGCCCGAGCCCCAGTGAAAGCTGCCAAGGCCAATACCGCGCCCACCGCTCCTACAGCGAGTTTGATCAGTGGTCTTTTTCCTGTTGTGTGATTCATCTTGTCTCCTGTTGCTTGACTTTGCCACACGATACCGACATCAGCATCTGTACTGTGTGCCCCACACGCTAACACGTGTCGCCCAAAAGTACGGGCATTGATTGATGGTTAACGGCAAAGATGGCGTCAGCACGTTAGCGTGATGAGTTATCGACTTGATGCCTTTCAACGCGATAACATGAGACTCCACATTTTGAGGATCAAGTCATGTTCAAAGCTTCTGCATTGTTGGTTTCCTTGCTTCTGGTGTCCGGCGCGGTCTTCGCGCAAGCGGCGGACAGTTGTGAAGCCAAAGCTGTCAGCAAAGATGGCAAACCGCTGGCGGGTGCTGCCAAGGCAGCTTCCATCAAAAAATGTGAGGGTGACGAGAAAGCCACCGCACCCGCTTGTGCCGACAAGGCCGTGAGCAAAGAAGGCAAACCACTGGCCGGGGCGGCCAAGGCCTCATTCATCAAAAAGTGTGAAGCTGATGCCAAGGACGCCAAAGGCGCCAAATAAAGGCCAGTGACCAGCGTTCAGTCTGCGTAAACGCCCCCGGCCTTGATGATGGGAGCCCAACGCGCCATCTCAGACAGCACGAACGCTTTGTGACCAACGGGGTCGACGCGGTTGTCGGTGATGACCGACGCACCGCCCGACTCTTGTTTTCGGATGAACTCCGGGTCTTTCACCGCCGACTTCAGCGCATCGTTCAGCTTTTTAAGCACAGGTGCTGGCGTGCCCCTGGGGGCGTACAGGCCTTGCCAGATGGTGACTGAAAAGTCTTTGAACCCAGCCTCTTGCATGGTCGGCATGTCTCTCAAGGCGGCTGCGTTCAGTCGTTTGGGTGTGGTCACGGCAAAAGATTTGACCCGCTTGCCCTCGATTTGAGGAATGGTCGTGGTGGTTTGGTCGCACATCAGATCGACCTGACCGCCAATCAGGTCCGTCATGGCCGGTGCCGTGCCTTTGTAGGGCACAGAAATCATCTCCACTTTCAAGGTCGATTGAAACAGCATCCCGCACAGGTGAGACGCTGACCCTGGACCGGCGTTAGAAATGATGATTTATCCTTTTTTCTCGTTGATCCAGGACACCAACTCGGGCATGGTGTTGGCTGGCATGTTGGGCCTGGCGATCAGGTTCATGGGGTTCTCGCTGACCAAGCCCAAGTGTTCAAAATCTTTCTCAACGTTGTACGGCAGGTTGCGAAAGAAGGTAGGCAAGGTGGCCTGTGCAATGTGCATGAACAACAAGGTATACCCATCATTGGTGGCTTTGGCCACCTTGTTGACGCCTATGGAGCCTGACGCGCCGGGCGCGTTCTCAACCACGATGCTGTGGCCGCCCATGGACTTGCTCATCGCCTGCGCCAAGTCTCGTGCGGCCTTGTCGGTAGGTCCGCCGGCGGCATACGGCAAGATGAAGGTGATGGTCTTGTTGGCCTCAGGATAGTCCTGCGCCAAAACAACCGCCGGCCCGAACAGGGTCGCCGCGGTAAGCCAAGGGAACAGCGCTGCAACAGCGGCAACTTGCGTCTTCATTGTCGTTCTCCAAAAGGTGGTCTCTGGTGGCCAAGCCATTCTATGTTGCACGGCTTTTCAGGCCTTGCTGCGCAATGACGTACACCGAAAAGCGTTACGCTCACAGCATGAAAAACCACACTGCGACAGACACCCCCTTGTCAACACCCACCAGAAACAAGGTGGTGAATTTGGCCTTGCAAGGCGGTGGATCCCATGGGGCGTTCACCTGGGGGGTGCTGGATGTGTTATTAGAAGACGGCCGGCTTGACATCGAGGGCATCAGTGGCACCAGCGCTGGCGCCATGAATGCCGTGGCGTTGGCCCATGGCTTTGCACAAGCCAAGGGCAAGTCGCCCTTGATCGCTCGCGACAGGGCCCGGGAGTCCTTGCATGCCTTCTGGAGCGGCGTGATTGACATCGGCTCGGTCACTTCGTCTATCAGCCAAGCCCAACGTGCACCGTTTGACCTGTTGTTCGGGGGGCTGTCTGGCTTGACCGGCACCCTGTCCCCTGGACAAATCATTTCCGACGCCGTGAGCAGCTTTTGGACTCAATCGGTATCGCCCTACCAGAGCAACCCGTTGGACATCAATCCCTTGAAAGACTTTCTGGAGCGGCAAATTGACTTTGACAGGCTGGCGGCGGACAAAGCCCCCAAGGTCTTCGTTGTCGCCACGAAAGTCAGCACGGGCAAAGCCGAGATTTTTTCAGGCGACCGATTGACCGCCAATGCCGTCATGGCGTCAGCCTGCTTGCCGACCGTGTTTCACGCGGTGGAAATTGAAGGAGAGCACTATTGGGACGGTGGCTATGCGGGCAACCCCGCCATTCACCCTTTGATTTACGAATGCCACAGCCGCGATGTGGTCTTGGTGCAAATCAACCCGATCCAGCGCACCAAGCTGCCCACGACCGCCGCAGATATTTTGGACCGACTCAACGAAATCACCTTCAACTCGGCACTCATTGCAGAGATGCGGGCAATCGACTTCGTGAAACGCCTGCTGGCACAAGGCAAGCTCGATCCAACGCGCTACAAAGATGTGCTGATGCACCGCATCGATGGCGGCAAAGTGTTGGAAGAGTTCGCCGCTTCCAGCAAATCCCAAACCGATGCCAAACTCATCCACACCTTGCGTGACCTCGGACAAGACTGTGGCAAAGCGTGGCTCGCACACCATTACCCTGCAGTGGGTGTGTCATGCACGGTGAACATTGCGGCAGACTACCTCGATGATTTGCGGGTGCCGGTGACCAAAACCCGCTGAGCCTTGAAGCCCTTTGCTAACGCTTAGACCGTGAACGACGGGAGACTTTGCCAGACGCCGATGAGGCTTTAGGGGTGGCTTGCGCCAGCCACAACAGCGAATCGACGTGGGACATGAACCTGCGCAGGTAATCGGGTGACAAGGCGCGCATCAGCGACAGTGAGCGAAGCATCAGCATGTGCGAGTTGAGGGGGCCAGCGTTCTCAGGGCCACGGCCAAAAGCATGTTCCAGCTGGTCATCGGCAACGATGCGCGACCAGGTTTGCGTGAAACGACGCACGCTTTTAAGCTCGGGTTTGGCCAGGGTGGGCGCCGTGTCAACAGGCCCGGCACCACGGGCATCGACACCTTGCGCTGCGCCCTGCAAGTAGCGGTTCAACTCGGCCAGCGGCATACACCTATGGGGCTGCGGCGGAGTTGCACGCTGGTCACCTTGTGAAGAGGGTTCTGCTGACGGCGAGGCGCGCTGCGCCAACGCGTTGCGGAGCCGCTCCTCCAGCACGTGTTTCAGAGGGCCGGACTCCGCGCTCACGCGCTGTGACATCACGTCCAGAAAATGAAAGCCCATCGGATCACGCGCGGCCATACCTGCATGGCGCAAGGCATCCACCTGGTCTTGCAGAGGTGAGGTTGGTTGCTCGGTCATGGCCTGCGGTTGGCGTCAGCGGCTTTGGGCACAGGCGCCATCTCCACACGCCGGTTCAACGCCCGCCCCTTTTCGCTGGCATTGGACGCCACCGGTTGTTCCGCACCGAAGGCCGCAGCAAACACGCGAGACGACGGCATGCCTTCTTCGAT
>CAZHDP010000255.1:0-5381 GCA_964531605.1 uncultured Burkholderiaceae bacterium
TGCGACCGCATTGCCGTCGCTGATGGCGTTTTACTGTGCTGGGCGGCGCATGCATTTCGGGCAAACGGCGGCCACCGAAGAACTCGTCTCGCTGCAAGCTGCCACCGGTGTGCAAACCCTGTGGGGGGCATTGACGCTGGGTGAAATCGACATGGACGAAGAATTGGGTATTCCCCGTTTCCACAACGCCGCTTTGGTGTGTTTGCGGTCGTGACCGTGTTGATCGCACCTTGAGGTGCCACCAAAGAGAAAGCCCCGACCAGCGGGGCTTTGAACTCATCACAGCGCCTGAGCGCTGGTGATTACTTGGCTTTGGCGGCCGTCTTGGCTGCTTTGACCGTGGCGTTGGTCACATTGGCCACGTTCTTTTCAGCAAATTCAAAAGCCTTCTTGGCGGAAGACTGTGCGGATTCAATGGCGTTTTGGCCAGTCACCAAAGCGTTCTTGAACAAAGCCACAGCGGCTTCGCTGCCTTCAGGGGCGTTTTTCAGAGCGGCTTCCAGGCCAGCGACCACGTTCTTTTGGGTTTCAGCCAGTTTGCCTTCGGCAACTTTGGTGAACTCAGCGCCGGTTTCGGTGGCGATTTCGTACACGGTGCGGCCATAAGCAGCAGCCTTTTCCAGCATGGGCTGAACACCAGCGGCGTTCAATGCTGCGAAGTCTTCTGGGCCTTTGGCGCTCAACACGGCCTTGGCTTGGGCAGAGGACTCGTCCAGCAAGGACTTGACCACAGCCATGTTCACTTCGGCCAGCTTTTCGAAGCTGGAGAAAGCGGTGGTGGTCAATGCGGTGAATTCAGACACTGCAGCTTTGGTGGAAGCCAGGATTTGTTCGCTAGGGTTGTTCATGAGAAGCTCCAAGAGTTAAGTTGGTGCTGCAAACCATCGAACATTCCAAAAATGTTGCAGTGCAGCATGAGGCGTATCTTAAGCCTATTCACCTCAATTGCAAGTTGTTTTGTTGCACTGCAGCAAAATTTAGAGACATTTGCCTAAGTCACACAGCTGACACGGTTTGCCAGGAGCGGGGCTATGCTTTGCCCAAAGACCCTTCACTTTGAATTCAACGGAGACCTGACCATGACTTCCCCTGTGCCTGCGACCAGCCTGCAATTGCGCTCTCTCATCAAACCCGAGGGCGTGCTGGAGCTTTCTTTGGCCATGGTGGACACACCGCGGCCTGCTGAAGATGAAGTGCTGATCCGCGTTGAGGCGACGCCCATCAACCCCTCGGACATTGGCTTGCTGTTTGGCGCCGCCGACATGGGCACCGCCCAGTATGCAGGCACTGCCGAGCGCCCTGTGGTCACCGCGACCGTACCTGAACGCGCCATGAAAAGCATGGCAGCCCGAGCAGGCCAATCGATGCCTGTGGGCAACGAGTCGGCGGGGGTGGTGGTGCAAGCCGGCGCTTCTCCGGCAGCCCAGGCCCTGTTGGGCAAAACCGTCGCGGCTTTGGGCGGTGCGATGTACGCTCAGTACCGTTGTGTGAACGTGAACCAGTGTTTTGCGTTGCCAGACGGCACCCCAGCCGCTGCAGGTGCCTCTTGCTTTGTGAACCCCCTGACCGCCCTGGGCATGACCGAGACCATGCGTCGCGAGGGGCACAAGGCCCTGGTGCACACGGCGGCGGCGTCTAACCTGGGGCAAATGCTCAACCGCATTTGCATGAAGGACGGCATCGAGCTGGTCAACATCGTGCGCAAGCCCGAGCAGGTGGCCTTGCTGCGCAAGCTGGGTGCGAAGTACGTTTGCGACTTGTCTCAACCCGGTTTCATGGACGAGTTGACCGATGCACTCGCTGCCACCGGGGCCACCATCGCCTTTGATGCGACGGGTGGCGGCAAATTGGCAGGACAGATTTTGACGTGCATGGAAGCGGCGCTGAACCGCAATGCCAAGGAATACAGCCGCTACGGCTCCACCACGCACAAGCAGGTGTACCTGTATGGCAACTTGGACATGAGCCCGACTGAGTTCACCCGCAGCTTCGGCATGGCCTGGGGCGTGGGCGGGTGGCTGTTGTTCCCGTTCCTGCAACGCGCGGGGGCCGAGGTGGCCAAGGCGCTCAAGGCCCGCGTGGCCGCAGAACTCCACACCACCTTTGCCAGCCACTATGCGAAAGAGGTGACTTTGGCGCAAGCCCTCAGTGCCGAGGCGATTGCTGTGTACGGTCAGCGCAGCACCGGCACCAAGTACCTGATCACCCCAAATCGTTGACGCGACCACGCAGGCGTTTGACAGCGCCGCGCGTGGTTTTGCCGTCGACGCGGCGGATTTGTGAGTTGCGCGTGGGGCGCGTTGCTTTGCGCCGCGTGGGCAACACCGACACGCCATCGACCAGCGCCTGCAAGCGTGCCAGCGCGTCGGCTTTGTTGGCCTCCAAGCTGCGCGATGTTTGGGCCTTGATCACCACCACCGCATCCGCCGTGATGCGGTGATCGCTCAATTGCGCCAAGCGCTCTTTGATGGTGTCGGGCAAGCTCGACGCGCCAATGTCAAAACGCAGGTGTACGGCGTTCGAGACCTTGTTGACGTTCTGCCCCCCGGCGCCCTGCGCGCGGATGGCGGTGAACGTCACTTCGTCTGCGGACACCGTCCACGTCATCATGCCGCCTGTTGCGCCTTGGCGGCGGGGGCACGCCAAGCGGCCATCAGCGCTGACCAGTTGCTACGCGCCGATTGCAAATGGCGCGCTTTCACATGGCCGTAGCCCTTGATCTGGTCTGTGATGCGGGCGATTTCGACCGCTTGGCCCAGCTTGGCCACGCTGAGGTCGTCCAGCAACTCGTCGATGCAGGCACGGTATTCACCGATCAAGGCACGTTCGGTTTGGCGCTCTTCGGTGCGGCCAAACAAGTCGAGTGCACCGCCGCGCAGGCCTTTGAGCTTGGCCAGCAGTTTGAAGCCGGTGAGCATGGTGGGCCCGTACTTTTGCTTTTGCAATTCACCCTTGGCATTGGTCTTGGCCATCAGCGGCGGGGCAAGGTGGTAGTTCAGCGTGTAGTCGCCTTCAAACATGCTGGCGATCTTGGCGTGGAAGGCGGCGTCGGTGTGCAGGCGCGCCACCTCGTACTCGTCCTTGTAGGCCATCAGCTTGAACAAGCCCTTGGCCACCGCCTCGGTCAGGCGCAAGGACCCGTTGTTTGCCCCCACCTGCAAGGCGGCTTCTTTGGCGCGTACCTTGGCGATGTAGTCGGTGTACTGCGCGGCATAGGCGGCGTTTTGGTAGTCGACCAAAAACGCTGCACGGGTGCTGATCACCTCGTCTAAGCCTTCGCGCTTGGTGATCTGGATCACCTGCGCGGGCGTCAGGAGTTGCTCCACGGCAGACCAGTCCTCAGCGGCACGGCGGCCCCAGGTGAAGGCGGTCTTGTTTTGCTCGACCGCTACGCCGTTGAGTTCCATCGCCCGCATCAGTGCGTCCAGGCCCAGGGGCACCCAGCCCTTTTGCCAGGCGTAGCCCAGGATCATGGGGTTCACGAAGATGGTGTCGCCCATCAGCTTGGCGGCAACCGCATCGGCGTTGAATGTGCCCAGCCCAGCCGTGCCCACTGCTTCGGCAATGGTTTGTGCACAGGCCTGCGAGGGGTTTTGCCAAGTGCCGTTGTGCACGAAAGCAGCCGTTGGCGTGCCGTGTGAATTGAGCGCCACATGGGTGCGGCCCTCCAGCATGCGCAGCAGCGTCTCTTTGCCCGCGGCCACGATCGGGTCGCAACCGATGATGAGGTCTGCACTCGCCATGGCCACGCGGGTGGTGGCGATGTCTTCTTGGTGGTTGGCAATCAGCACATGGCTCCAGGTGGCGCCGCCTTTTTGCGCCAAGCCTGCCGCGTCTTGCGTGATGATGCCCTTGCCTTCGATGTGCGCAGCCATGCCCAGCAACTGGCCGATCGTGATGACGCCAGTGCCACCCACGCCAGCCACCACAATGCCCCAAGGCGATGCGAGCGTTGGCAGTTTGGGGTAGGGCAAAGTTTGGCCTTCAAATGGGCTTTTCGGCGCATCCTTGCTGGATTTGTTGCTATTCTTTTTGATGAAGGTGCCACCTTCCACCGTGACAAAGCTGGGGCAGAAACCTTTGACGCAGCTGATGTCTTTGTTGCAGGTGCTCTGGTTGATCTGGCGCTTGCGCCCGAAAGGCGTTTCCAACGGTTCTACCGAGAGGCAGTTGGACTGGTCGCCGCAGTCGCCGCAGCCTTCACACACCAGCTCGTTGATGACCACGCGTTTGGCGGGGTCCACCATCTTGCCGCGCTTGCGGCGGCGGCGCTTTTCGGTGGCGCAGGTTTGGTCGTAAATGATGACCGTGCAGCCTTTGATCTCGCGGAACTCGCGTTGGATGGTGTCCAGCTCATCGCGGTGGTGTACCGTCACGCCTTCGGCCAGGGCCACGCCTTGGTACTTCTCGGGCTCGTCGGTCACCACCACGGTTTTGATGGCACCTTCCGCGCGCATGCTTTGCGCGATCTGCACCACCGAGTGTCCCTCGGGGCGCTCGCCCACTTGTTGCCCGCCCGTCATGGCCACAGCGTCGTTGTAGAGGATTTTGTAGGTGATGTTCACACCCGCTGCAATGCTTTGGCGAACGGCCAGCATGCCACTGTGGAAGTACGTGCCATCACCCAGATTGGCGAAGATGTGTGCGTCTTTGGTGAACGGGGCTTGACCTACCCACGGCACGCCTTCGCCGCCCATCTGCGTGAAGCCTGCGGTGCTGCGGTCCATCCACAAGGCCATGAAGTGGCAACCAATGCCCGCCATGGCACGTGAGCCTTCGGGCACCTTCGTGCTGGTGTTGTGTGGGCAGCCAGAGCAGAACCAAGGGGTGCGGTCGGCTTTGATTTCGGTCACGGCCATGGCGCGCTCTTTGCCGTCCATGATGGCCAGGCGAGCGTCCATGCGGGCGAGGATGCTGCTGTCGAGGCCGCCGTGGTCTGCCAAGCGCTTCACGCGAGCGGCGATGGCCTTGGCAATCAGGGCGGGTGTCAGGTCTGCGCTGGCACGCAGCAAGGTATGGGCCGCCGGATTGGGCACCGACCATTCCCCGCCGGAGAAGTCGCCAGGTTGCTCGTCAAACTTGCCCAAGACATGGGGGCGCACATCAGAGCGCCAGTTGTAGAGCTCTTCTTTGAGTTGGTATTCGATGACCTGACGCTTTTCTTCGATCACCAGAATCTCTTGCAAACCGGTGGCGAACTCGCGCGTGAGTTGCGCTTCCAGCGGCCACACCACCCCCACCTTGTGCACGCGGATGCCGATTTGGCGGCAAGTGTCGTCGTCCAGACCCAAATCGAGCAGCGCTTGGCGCATGTCGTTGTAAGCCTTGCCGCTGGCGATCAGGCCCAAGCGGTCATGCGGGCCAACGATCACGTTGTGGTT
>CAZHDP010000256.1:0-4959 GCA_964531605.1 uncultured Burkholderiaceae bacterium
CGAATACTGTAGCATCCAGGTGTCAAAAGCGGGCCGATCTAAGAAGAGGTCTCGCACAGCTGAAGCTGACTGCAGTTGCGCGCGCCCTTGGGTGACCTCCTGCAGGTGCTGAGAAAGCCGCCGCCAAAAAATGGGGTAGTCCACACGGTCCTGGGCCATGAGCTTGAGCAAGGTTTCGATCAGTGCCCGCACGGCTGCTTGATCTGCCGCAGAGGTCTGGCCATCGGCTGGAAAACCTAATTTGGCCCGCATCAGCCGTTCCAGTGCATCGGGGAACACGGTTTTGTAGGATTCCAGCGCTGCCAATGCAAGCGCTTGCCCCTCATCCGCGCTCTCATTGATCAGCGGCAACAGGGCTTGACCCAGGCAAAACAAGTTCCAGTAGGCGATGTTGGGCTGTTTGTTGTACGCGTAACGGCCCTGCGTGTCACTGTGGTTGCAGATGTGTGCAGGGTTGAAGGCATCCAGAAACTGGAACGGCCCGTAGTCGATGGTCAAACCCAGGATGCTCATGTTGTCCGTGTTCATCACCCCATGACAAAACCCCACCGCCTGCCACTGGGCCACCAGCCTGGCGGTGCGTTCACTGACCGCTTCAAGCAGGGCCGCGTAAGGGTTGCCTTTCAAGGTGGTCGGGTGACGGCACTCTGGGTAATGGTGGTCAATGACGAAATCGGCCAAACGCTTCAGTTCGGGGTATTGCTCTCTGTACGCGAAATGCTCGAAGTGCCCAAAGCGGATGAAGCTGGGGGCCACGCGTGTGACCACGGCCGCTGTTTCGACCTCTTCACGCCGCACCGCTTGGTCTGACCCCGCCACACACAAAGCGCGCGTGGTGGGAATGCCCAAGCCATGCATGGCTTCGCTGCAAAGGTACTCACGGATGCTGGAGCGCAGCACCGCACGGCCGTCGCCCATGCGAGAGTAGGGCGTGAGGCCCGCACCTTTGAGTTGAACCTCCTGACGGCCTTGCGGCGTCAGCAGGTCGCCCATCAACATCGCCCGGCCATCGCCGAGTTGTCCCGCCCAGTGGCCAAACTGATGGCCGCTGTACACCGAGGCCAATGGGTGCGCCATGTCTGCTGAATTGCCCACATGCAACGCCAAGGCCTCTGCGCTGTCAGACCAATCTGACGGCAAACCCAAAGACCGGGCGAGGGCATGGTTGCAACTGACCCAATAGGGCGCGGGCACAGGGGTTGGGCGAAGGCGGGTGAAAAAGGCGTCACCAAGGGACTCGAAGGCCGAGGGCAGGAGTGTCATGCCCTGGATTGTGACGGCCCACCTACAACGCAGGCCAGAAAGGCCCTGTTGGCATTGCAGTCACCTTGGCGATAGATAGTCAAATTTGTTCGGGCAATCCCTGACGGGACGCTTGTGACAACCTTGTACGATTGATCAAATTCGATTCACCAGGAGACAGTCGATGAAACCCACCTTCAAACTTCTTGCCGCTTCTCTCGCGATGGTCGGCGCTTCGGCCAGCTTTGCGCAGCAAGGCGAGGTCGTCAAGATCATCCGCATTGACCCCTTGTCCGGCCTGCTCGGCCCTGTGGGCGTGAACCAAGACAAGAGCTACAAGTTTTTTGCCGAAAAATTCAGTGGCAAGGGCAACCCAGCGGGTGTAAAGTTTGAGTTTCAGACCATCGACAACAAGCTCAGCCCTACCGAGAGCCTGAACGTGCTGAAGCTGGCGATCGACCAAGGCGTTCGCTACATTGCCCAGGGCAACGGTTCATCCGTCGCGCTGGCGTTGATCGATGCCATCAACAAGCACAACGAGCGCAACCCCGGCAAAGAAATCATTTACCTGAACGACTCTGCGGTTGACCCAGACCTGACTAACAGCAAGTGCAGCTACTGGCACTTCCGTTTTGACGCAGACACCTCCATGAAGATGGAAGCCATGTCCAGCTTCATGAAGGAACAGCCCAACATCAAAAAGGTGTACATCCTGGGACAAAACTACTCGCACGGCGTGCAAGTGGCCAAGTACACCAAAGAAACACTGGCCCGCAAGCGGCCTGACATCCAGATCGTGGGCGAAGACTTGCACCCCTTGGGCCAAGTGCGTGACTTTGCACCCTACATCGCCAAGATCAAAGCCTCTGGCGCCGACACCGTGGTGACCGGCAACTGGGGTTCTGACCTGTCCCTGCTGATCAAGGCTGCCAATGAAGGTGGCTACACCGGCAATTTCTACACCTACTACACCGGCGTGACGGGCACCCCCAGCGCTTTGGGTCAAAACGGCGCTGGCCGGGTGTTCCAAGTGGCTTATTCCCACTACAACATGGGTGGCCAAATGGACAAGTGGGCCAAGGAGTTCAAAGAGAAGTACAACGACGACTTCTACACCAGCTCCATCATCCGCATTTACCAAACCTTGGGTGAAGCCATGGCCAAGGCCAAGTCGACGGACCCTGTGAAAGTGGCTGCCGCCTTGGAAGGTCTGAAGGTCGCCAGCTTCAACGGTGAAATTGAAATGCGCAAATCGGACCACCAGTTGCAGCAGCCGCTGTACATCTCGGTGTGGCAAAAAGCGGGTGGCAAGTACCCGTACAGCCCTGAAAACACCGGCATGACCTTGGTTCCCGTGAAGGAATACCCGAACTACGTGTCGAGCACACCGACCAGTTGCCAGATGAAGCGCCCGTCTTGATGGCCGGCTAGGCAACCCCTCAAGAGCCCGAGCGGGTGTACCGTTTCGGGCTCTTTCGTTTTTGAGTTGGATAAAGGGACAGACAAGATGGAGTTTTTCATCATTTCCTTGCTCAATGGGCTGAGCTACGGCTTGCTGCTCTTCATGTTGAGCTCGGGCCTCACGCTGATTTTCAGCATGATGGGTGTGCTGAATTTCGCGCACGCCAGTTTTTACATGCTGGGGGCCTATGTGGGCTACACCGTGTCCAAGCTGGTCGGTTTTTGGCCCGCTTTGGTGATCGCCCCTCTGGTGGTGGGCGCGATGGGGGCTGCGTTTGAGCGCCTGTGTTTGCGCCGTGTGCACAAGTTTGGCCATGTGCCAGAGCTGCTCATCACCTTCGGCTTGTCCTATGTGGTGTTGGAGTTGGTCCAACTGGTGTGGGGTCGCATTGCACTGGATTTCACGCCGCCACCTTCGTTGCAAGGGCCTGCATTCACCTTGATCAATCATTCGGTGAATGGCTTGAGCCTGTTGTGGGGCGCCGCGCCTGCCGAGATGTGCAGCGCCGCTGATGCCGCCATCCGCGTGGTGTGCTCACCGTTTCCGGCGACCCGTGGCTTCATGATGCTGGTGGCGCTGGTGATGCTGTTCTCGGTGTGGTTGTTGCTGACCCGCACCCGCATCGGCTTGGTCATCCAAGCGGCGTTGACCCACCCTGAAGCTGTGGAGTCTTTGGGGCACAACGTCCCGATGGTTTTCATGATGGTGTTTGGCGCGGGTGCCGCCCTGGCCGGTTTGGCTGGGGTGATCGGTGGCAGCACGTTCTTGACCGAGCCCGCCATGGCGGCCACGGTGGGGTCGGTGATTTTCGTGGTGGTGGTGGTGGGTGGCATGGGTTCGCTGTCGGGTGCCTTCTTGGCATCGGTGCTGATCGGTGTGATCCAAACCTTTGCTGTGGCCTTTGACTATTCGTTTGCCAGTGTGGCGGCACAGTTGGGCTTCACCTTGAGCGCGCAGGCGGCGGGCAACTCACTGGCGAAACTCACGCTGTCTCAGGTGGCGCCTATCTTGCCCTACTTGTTCCTCGTGCTGATCCTCATCTTCAGGCCCAAAGGCCTGTTGGGTACACGAGAAGGGTGATTCACATGCAGTACTACGAATTCAAACCCTACAACATCACCCGGTGGGTGATTTGGTCGCTGTTTGCGATCATGCTGGTGGTCATGCCGCTGATGTTCCGCAGCAGTTTGGCCATCACCATCCTGTCTCAAATGGGCATTGCCATCATTGCCTGCTTGTCCTACAACATGCTGTTGGGACAAGGCGGCATGCTGAGTTTTGGCCACGCCATGTACTCGGGACTCGGGGCCTATCTGGCCATGCACGCGCTGAACGCCGCATCCGATGGGTCGATACCCGTGCCCGTGACCTTGGTGCCGTTGGTGGGGGGCGTGGCAGGCATGTTCTTCGCCTTTGTGTTTGGCTACGTCAGTACCCGCAAGTCTGGCACCACCTTCGCCATGATCACCATGGGCTTGGGCGAGCTGGCGTTTGCCATGTCCTTGATGGTGCCAGAGTTCTTTGGCGGCGAGGGCGGCATTTCGGGCAACCGAGTGGCAGGCAAAGCCTTCCTGGGCATCACTTATGGCCCCCCCATTCAGGTGTATTACCTCATCGCGGTGTACACCTTTGTGTCGGTCGGCTTGATGTACGCCTTTACCCGCACCCCGTTGGGGCGCATGCTCAATGCGGTGCGAGACAACCCAGAACGAGTTGAGTTCGTGGGTTACAACACGCACCGCATCCGCTACATGGCGTTCATCATTGCGGGCTTTTTCGCTGGCATTTCTGGCGGGCTGGGCGCACTGAATTTCGAAATCGTGACGGCCGAGGTCCTGCACGCAGCCAAGTCAGGCTCTTACCTGCTGTTCACCTTTTTAGGCGGGGCGACCTTCTTTTTTGGCCCCATCTTGGGCGCCATTTTGATGGTGTTGGCCTTTGTGTTGTTCAGTGAATTCACCAAAGCCTGGCTCTTGTACCTGGGCTTGGTGTTCTTGTTCATGGTGATGTACGCCCCTGGTGGTATTGCCAGCTTGATCATGATGAACGTGCGGGTCGCCGTCTTTGGGCGCCTGAAGGAGTTGTGGGTCAACTACCTGTGTCTGGCGGTCACGGCACTGCTGGCCATGTTGGGCGCCGCCGCCATGATTGAGATGATGTACCACCTTCAGCTTGACGCGATGACCGGTGACGACCTCAAGTTTGCGGGGGTGATGCTCAACGTCAAATCAGCCCTCAGCTGGGTCGGCTCTGCC
>CAZHDP010000256.1:4969-5364 GCA_964531605.1 uncultured Burkholderiaceae bacterium
GCCGGGCTTTTTGAAATAGCTCGCCGTCAATTTGCCCGCAAGTGGGGCGTGATCCAGGCCTACATCGAGAAGGAATTGAAACGTCGGGAGGGTGGGGCATGACTTCAAACCATGATTACGCGCTAGAGCTCAAAGATTTGCGCAAAAGCTTTGGCAAGACAGAGATCATTCGCGGCGTGAACCTGGCTGTCAAAGCGGGTGAGCGCATCGCAGTGATTGGCCCCAACGGTGCGGGCAAGTCCACCTTGTTCAACCTGATCAGTGGTCGCTTCGATGCGTCCAGTGGCGATGTGTTGCTCAATGGCAAACGCATCAACGGCTTGCGGCCCTTTGAGATCAACCGCATGGGGTTGTCGCGCAGTTTCCAGATCACCAACATCTTTCCCAAGCTCAGC
>CAZHDP010000257.1:0-5357 GCA_964531605.1 uncultured Burkholderiaceae bacterium
CGAGGCGTCGACCACTCGCCGTTACGGTGGAACGGGCTTGGGGCTGTCGATCTGCCAGCGTTTGATTGCCTTGATGGGCGGCGAATTGAAAGTGCAAAGCACCTTGGGACGAGGCAGCGATTTTTACTTTGAAATCGATTTCCCGCACCCCGCTTCTGCGACAAGCACAGCGCCATCACAAACTGCATCGCCCCCCGTCGCGCCGGCCTTGGACGTGCTGGTGGTAGACGACAACCCGGTCGCTCTGGGCCTGCTGGTCAACATGATGCAATCGGTGGGCTGGCGGGTGGAGTCAGCCCGTCACGGCACAGAAGCTCTGGCCAAACTGAATGCCCGTGCTCGCAACATGGCACCTTACCAAGCCATCTTCATGGATTGGGACATGCCTGAGCCCGATGGCTGGCAAACCCTTGCCCAAATGCGAAAACTGGGTCCGGTGTTTGGCAATCCGATCACGGTCATGGTTGGCGCCAACAACCGACAAGCGATGGCTCAGCGCAGTGCGGCAGAACAGCAAACGCTCAGCGCGTTCATGATCAAACCCGTGACGGCGGCCATGCTGCAAGAGGTGATTGCCGAGGCGCAGGTGGGGAACACGGACAACCGACCTAAAGACCGCAAGCCCATCAAGTCGAAGCCACGGCTTCAAGGCATGCGTTTGTTGTTGGTCGAAGACAACCTGATGAACCAACAGGTTGCCCGGGAATTGCTGCGCGCGGAAGGTGCAGACATACAAGTCGTGGACAACGGGTTGGTCGCTGTTGGCGCACTCAAACAGTCGCGAACATCGACACCATTTGACGCCATCTTGATGGACGTGCAAATGCCCGTGATGGATGGGTTCACAGCTACACGCGTCATCCGTAAAGAATTGGGGCTGACAGACCTGCGCATCATTGCCATGACGGCCAATGCGATGGCCAGTGACCGAGATGACTGCCTCAGTGCCGGCATGAATGACCATGTCGGTAAACCGTTCAACCTGAACCACCTCGTGCAGGTGTTGCTTCAAGCGTCTGGTTTTCAGCCTAACACCCTCGAAAACACAAGCACAGCGCCCGCAGCAGCCCCGTTGCCTGAGTCTCAAGTCAACCCCGCAGCCGACACGACGACTGTGCAGGTGGACCTCGAAAAAGCGCTTGCGCAATTCGATGGCATGAAGGACCTGTATTTGGAGCTTGCCCAAGATTTCAAGGCAGAACTCAACGCCGTCGTCCACGAATACCACCGAACCTTGTCAGCAGGCTTGTTGCCAGAGACCGTTCGACTGATGCACACCCTCAAAGGCAGTGCCGCAACCATGGGAATCGCGCCTTTATCGAGCTTGGCGATGGCGTTGGAGCAGGTTTGCTTGACGCCAGGCGGAGCCGCTGTTGCGCTTCAGAGAGAGGGTGAACTCGCTGCCATGGTCAGTGCGTCTGTCAACGCACTGGATGCGGCCGTCAAGCAACTGGGGGCAGAGTTAGACGCAGACTGAGCCAAAGAGGCTGGTGGTGCGCGGGGGGGGACTCGAACCCCCACACCATTGCTGGCGTCAGGACCTAAACCTGGTGCGTCTACCAATTTCGCCACCCGCGCAAATTTTTCAGAAGGTCGGTGCGCGTCAACTGCGCAACACCAACCGACCTTAGGTCAAGCCTTTGATTATAACTTGACCCATACCGCAAGGCTCAACGTTTCACCCTGAACCAAGCGGCATACATGGCTGGCAGTGCCAACAACGTCAACAGGGTCGCGACAATCAAACCGCCCATGATGGCAACGGCCATGGGCCCCCAAAACACACTGCGAGAAAGAGGAATCATCGCCAGCACCGCAGCAGCGGCCGTCAACACAATGGGACGCAAACGTCGAACGGCGGCTTCGACAATCGCATCCCAAGCCGGGACACCACGGGCACGGTCCTGCTCAATCTGGTCAATCAAAATCACCGAATTGCGCTGGATCATGCCCATGAGCGCGATGACCCCCAACAAGGCCACAAATCCGAAGGGGCGGTTCAACGCCAGCAAGGCGGCGGCGACACCTGCGATGCCCAACGGCCCTGTCAGGAAGACCAGCATGGCCCGGCTGAAACTCTGCAATTGCAACATCAGCAAGGTGAACGTGAGGAACAGCATCACCGGGATGCCCGCAGCAATCGAATCTGAACCCTTGCTGCTCTCCTCCACGGCGCCCGCCACTTCAATCCGGTAGGCCGCCCGCCCCTGTGCTGCCCAATCTGCTTCGAGCTGCTTGAGGGATGGCAACAGTTCGGCGGTGACCGTGGCACCTTGCAAGCCTTCAACGATGTCCGCATTCACCGTGATGGCGTAATCCCGGTTCTCGCGCCACATCACGCCAGGCTCCCAGCTGAACACCGGTTTGGCGATTTGAGTGAGTGGAATCGATTTACCAGACGCCGTAGGCAGATAAGCGTTGCCAATGTCTGTGATGGCATTGCGCTCGTCCAGTGGTTGCCGCAACACGATGTCAATCAGTTTGTCGCCCTCTCGGAACTGCCCCACGGTAGCCCCAGAGAGCATGGTTTTCGCAGCCTGGGCAATGGACTGGCTGCTCACACCCAAGGCACGGGCTTTGTCTTGATCCACCTCCAAGCGCAACACTTTGACAGACTCATTCCAGTTGTCATTCACACCCCGTGTATTGGTGTTGGCACGCAACGCTGCCTTGACCTCGTCAGCACGCTCGCGCAGCAGGGATGGATCATCCCCCACCACACGGAACTGCACCGGATAGGGCACTGGTGGGCCATTGGGCAACAGCTTGACCCGCCCACGGACCTCCGGAAACTCTTGCGCCAAAAGCGATGGCAGCTTGACCCTCAAGGTCTCCCGCACCTTCAGGTCCTGCGCCATGATGATGAATTGCGACACATTGGTCTGCGGAAACACCTGGTCCAGCGGCAGGTAGAAGCGTGGCACACCGGAACCGACCCAAGTGCTCACGGAAGCGACGCCGGCCTCTGCCGTCAACCGCGCCTCCAACCGTTGCGTCACCGCCTCGTTGGCGGTGAAGGAAGTTCCCTCTGGAAACCAGATGTCAACCAAAATTTCAGGCCGGCTGGAGTCTGGGAAAAACTGCTGTTGCACCTTGCCCATGCCCACTATACCGAGGGCGAATATCAGCACGGTGGCACCTATCGTGACCCAACGATGTTGTACGCACCAGTTGACGGTGGCCCGAAAGACTTTGTAAAAAGGCGTGTTGTGAACGGCGCTGATTTCACCTGGGTGTGACGCCAGCGAGGCGGACTCATCATGGTGTGGATGGGGCTTCACCTTGAGCAACAAGGTGCCCAAATAAGGTACAAAGTAGACCGATACCACCCAACTGATCACCAATGCAATCACCGTCACGCCAAAGATGGCAAAGGTGTACTCCCCGGTCTGGGATTTCGCCATGCCAATCGGCAAAAAGCCTGCTGCGGTGATGAGCGTCCCCGTCAACATGGGCATGGCTGTCACCTCATAGGCAAACGTGGCCGCACGCACCTTGTCGTAACCCTCTTCCATTTTGGTGACCATCATCTCCACGGCAATGATCGCGTCGTCGACCAGCAAGCCCAAAGCAATGATCAAGGACCCGAGCGAAATTTTATGCAGTCCAATGCCCCAGTAGTGCATGGCCAAAAACGTCATGGCCAACACCAGCGGGATGGTGATGCCGACCACCAAGCCTGGCCGCACGTCCACATAAAACCGACGCCACCAACGCGTTTCACCAGGTCGCGCGTGCAGGCCGAGCGACACAAAACTCACGGCCAGCACAATCACCACCGCTTCAATCAACACACTGACAAACTCATTGACTGACTTTGCGACTGCCTTGGGCTGGTCCTGCACTTGGCGCAGGGCTATGCCTGCGGGCAGGGATTGTTCAATCTTGCCCAAAGCCGTTTTCAACGCCCCCCCCAAACGGATGATGTCTCCTCCTTTGGCCATGGACACACCCAACGCAATGACCTCTTTGCCCTGGTGTCGGACTTTGATGACCGTCGGCTCCACATAGCCACGTTTGATGTCGGCAATGTCACCCAATTTCAGCTGGGCGCCGCCCGCGCCACGGATCGGCATGCGCTGCAATTGCTCAACCGCCACAAACTGCCCTGCCACGCGCACTTGCACCACGTCCAAGGGGGTTTGCACCGCACCAGCAGGTTCTACGGCGTTTTGTTGACCCAGCTGGGCCAGCACCTGGTTGAAGTCGAGCCCCAATTGCGCCAATCGCTTTTGCGAAATTTCGATGTACAGTTTTTCATCTTGCTGGCCAAACAGCTCGACCTTGGCCACGTCTTTCACACGCAGCAACTGCTGCCGGACGTCGTCGGCAAACTCTTTCAGCTCCGCGTAACTGAAACCGTCTGACTCCAGGGCGTAGATAACGCCATACACGTCCCCGAACTCGTCATTGAAAAAGGGGCCCTGAACCCCGCCGGGCAAGTTGATGCGGATGTCACCGACTTTTTTACGCACCGAGTACCACACGTTGGCGACTTCCGAAGGCGTTGTGTAGTCTTTGATCATGAAGATGATCTGAGACTCTCCCGGCTTCGAATAGCTGCGGATCTTGTCGGCGTAAGGCACCTCTTGCAATGTCTTTTCGATTTTGTCGGTCACCTGCTCAGCCACTTGCTGTGCGGTGGCGCCAGGCCAATTGGTGCGAATGACCATCGCCCGAAAGGTGAATGGAGGATCTTCGTCCTGGCCCAGTTGGAAGTACGCAGCCACGCCCAAGACCAACAGCACCACCATCAGGTAGCGCGTCAGTGCAGGGTGATCTAAGGCCCACTTGGACAGGTTGAAACCAGCCTTGGGCTCTGTTGAATTCGTTGTCATGTGCGCCTCACTTTGCTACAGAATTCGCAGCATCGTTTGCCGCAGATACTGTGGATGGAGGCATAACGGCAGATTTTTCTTGGTAGATTGAAACCTTCTGCCCTGGTGACAAGACGTGCACGCCGGCGACGACAACGACATCGCCAAAACGAAGTCCTGAGGCAATCACAGCTTTGTTGCCATCCGCCGTGGCAATCTCAACGATTTGGCTTTTCACGGTCATGCTCGACTTGTCGAGCACCCACACGGCAGTCGCTTGCCCCTCTTGCTTCAACGCGCTCGTGGGCAGTTTGATGGTTTGAACATTGGCACCGCCCGTCTGCGGCACCACATACACCGTGCTGCCCAGCGGCAAATCTCGCCCACCGTCAACAGCCACCTTCACCGTGAACGTTCGGGTTTGTTGATCAGCGCTGGCACCCACTTCACGAACCTTGCCTGCAAGGCGCGTTTGGCTGGCCCACACCTTGATCTCCACCGGCAAGCCGTTTTTGATGCCGCTCAAGCGGTCCTCGGGCC
>CAZHDP010000258.1:0-5357 GCA_964531605.1 uncultured Burkholderiaceae bacterium
CTGAAAACTGAGCTGCCATTGCTCTTTAGACAAGCCCAAACGGTCGGCCAACAGGCGTGCTGTTTTGTAGCACTCGCAATGGTAGGGGTCTCCCAGGTGCAAGGTGCGCTCGGGCACGCCGTGAAAGCTCATCAGCAGGCGGTCCCCCGATTGCAAGCGGCCGTTTTCTTTCCAATGCCGTTCGATTTGCTGGGCAACCGATTCGATGTAGGCAGGGGCATCGTGGTAGTGGTTCACAAACCGAAGCTCGGGCAAGGCACGAACGGTGGTCCCCCAGCGAAATACCGAGTCCATCACACTGGCGGTGCTGGTGGCGCTGTATTGCGGGTAGGCAGGAACGATCAAGACGCGTTGAACCCCTTCCGATTTCAATGCATTCAATTGGCTCGCGATGGAAGGGCTGCCGTAGGTCATGGCATAGCGCACCGTGACCTGATGCCCTCGCTCACCCAACCACCCCTGTAACAGTTTGGCTTGCTTGTCGGTCCATACGCGCAAAGGAGAGCCTTCCTTGGTCCAAATGCTGGCGTATTTGGCCGCTGACTTTTTCGGACGAAAGCGCAAGATGATCCCATGCAAAATGAACCACCACACGGGTTTGGGAATTTCGATGACTCGCTCATCACTGAGGAACTGTGCCAGGTACCGCCGCAGCGATGGCGCATCTGGCGCGTCAGGCGTGCCCAGGTTGCACCAAAGCACGGCTGTGCGGGGCACAGTGGTTGCAGGGTGACCGTGTTGGAACGGTGGTTCAGGTCGGAACGGAGAAGCGAAGGGTGAAGGCATGCGTTATTCTCGCTGAACCATGACGTCTCCCACCACACCACCTGTTTTGCCGGCGCTGCTCGACACCCGTCGCATCAAAGCCATCACGCTCGATCTGGACGACACGCTTTGGCCGATTTGGCCGATCATCGCGCGTTGCGAACGCGTGCTGCACAGTTGGTTGTCCACCCATGCGCCGAAGGCCGCCGCCATGGCTGCATCGCCAGAGGCATTGCGCGCGGTGCGTGAAACCTTGAACCAAACCAGGCCCGACTTGGCCCATGACCTCAGCGCATTGAGACGTGAGTCCATCCGTCTTGTCCTGACACGCGCGGGCGAAGACCCTGCTTTGGCCGAGCCGGCTTTCGAGGTGTTTTTTGCCGAGCGTCAGCGTGTCGAGTTGTTTCCTGATGCCTTGCCCGCGCTGGCATTTTTGAGTGAACGTTTCCCGTTGGTGGCCATCTCGAATGGCAACGCCGATGTTCACCGGGTGGGCCTTGGGGCGTATTTCAAGGCTGCGCTGAGTGCCCGTGCCTTTGGTGTGGCCAAACCTGATCCACGCATCTTCCATGCGGCGGCCCAGGCTGCAGGCGTGGATGCTTCTGAAGTACTGCACATCGGTGACGATGCCCATTTGGACGGCGTCGGGGCATTGAATGCGGGCATGCAGGTGGCCTGGGTCAACCGCGAACAGCAGCCTTGGCCGCACGAACCTCATCAGCCCCACGTCACCGTGGCGGACTTGATGGCTTTGTGTGCGCAGCTGGGTTAACTGAAGCTTCCTAGCCTCCTGGTGAGCCCGACGTCCAGCCGCTGCGCACGGCCCCTTCCAAGGTGGCCGGGTAGGGCCCAGAGAGGTAGTCCCCGCAAGCGCTGAGCCCCTGGCAGATGTGTGACTGCGGTCGGCTCAACGCAGGGGTGCATGCAAAGGTGGCGCGTTTTTCAACAATGGTTTGGAGGGCTTGCACCGTGAGCCCCAACTGTTGCTCGGCCTGTCGAACGACTTGGGCCTCCAAGGTGATGCGGTCACCGTGGCTTGCGCTGACCACAAATGCCAACAGCCCATGTGGGCCTCCTAACTGACCTCGGTCAAACACAAACTGGGCTGGCTGTTCCGTGCTGGGGTGCAGCGCCAACATCGGGTGCGGTAACCGGACGTTGCTTTGCAGGTAGACCGTAGCGATGGCTTCAAAATGCAGCGCTTGACTTGTTTCAACCCAAGCCTCGACAGCCACTTGCTCGGTCGCGGCCAGCCCTGACGTGTGGGATTGCAGCAAGCGTACGGATTCAGATGACGGTGTCGCCAAAATCAAATGGTCATACGGGTCTGCAGCCCCGTGTTGAGTGTGGACCTGCCAGTGGTTTGCCTCTCGGCTGATGTGTCCGACACGGGTACCCAGGCGTACCCGCGCCCCGTGGTCAACCAGCCATCTCACAGCGGGTTCTGGAAACAAGGTGCCCAAGTCTGATGTGGGCAACAGCAACCTGGAGCCCCCAGGTGTGCCAAACAGCGCATCTTTCAAGACGCGCAGAAAGACCTGCCCACTGGCTTGATGGGCTGGTGTGTTGAGGGCTGACACGCACAGGGGTTCGATGAATTCAGCCATGACGTTGGACGGCAAATTGACGCACAAGTCGGCCACGCTGGCGGTGACAGGACATTCAAACCGTGCCAACTGCCAAGCCACTGCAATACGCACCAGCGCCAATTTGTCGCGCCAAGTCCATCCTTTGGCGCTGGCAATGCCCCAAACCACATCGGCTGGACTGGCCCAGCGTGGCCAATCGGGCAACTGCAACCCGTTGCCATCCGGGTGGCGCAAGGTGAGTGGGCGTGTGAGCAGGTGCTGCTCGGGGTCGACGCCCACGTGCCGCATCAACCGCAAGGTCTCGGTGTACGCCGCAATCAGAATGTGCTGCCCGTTGTCCAGCGTCGTGTGTTGCGCAGCAAGCTGGTCGGTGGTGACCGATCTCGCTCTGCCGCCCGGCACCTTGCCCGCTTCGAACACGGACACGTGATGCCCCTCTTCGACAGCCCGCACGGCGGCCGCAAGCCCTGCCCAGCCTGCGCCAATGATGGCAACTCTCAATCTGCAGCTTTCAACATGTTGGCCAGACGGCCATCACAGCCGTCCCAAGGCTTGCACCTTCCAGGCCAGCCAAAATTTACGCAGCGGCGTCAGGCTGGTGCGACGGTCCAAGACCTGGAAGTTTTCTGCTTCGATCTCGCGCAGCAGGGTGCGGTAGATGCTGGCCATCATCAAACCTGGCTTTTGAGTTCGCCGGTCTGCGGCAGGTAACAAGGTCAATGCCTGATCGTAGAGTTGGTGAGCACGCGCCGACTGAAATTGCATCAATGCCACGAAACGGTCACTGTGGACACGCTTCAGCAGTTCATGGGCTTTGACATCAAATTGCTGCAGTTCGGACACGGGCAGGTAAATGCGCCCACGCATCGCGTCTTCACCCACGTCACGGATGATGTTGGTGAGCTGAAAGGCCAGCCCCAGGGTGTGGGCATACTGGGTTGTTTGAGGGTCGGTCTGGCCAAAAATTTGAGCTGCCACCTCACCCACAATGCCTGCCACCAGGTGGCAATAGCGTTGCAGCCCCGCAAAGTCCAGGTAACGGGTTTGCTCCAAGTCCATTTGGCACCCGTCGATCACAGCCAGCAGGTGTCGCTGCTCAACGCCATGGGCTGCTGCCAAAGGCATGAGGGCTTGCATGACTGGGTGTGTCGGTTTGCCCGCGTAGGCTTGGGCGACTTCGCCACGCCACCAGGCCAATTTGGTCTGCGCCACGCCCATGTCGCTGGTTTCATCCACCACGTCATCTACTTCCCGGCAAAACGCATAAAAGGCAGTGATGGCTGCGCGGCGCGTTGGCGGCAGGAACAGGAACGCGTAATAAAAGCTGCTGCCGGAAGCAGCGGCTTTTTCTTGGACGTATTGTTGGGGTGACATGAATGGCGGTGTGGTGCGGGTGGCTTGAGGTAGGAATATAGCGGTTGGGCCAATGGGCAAGGGCGTTCACATGCGGACAGCCCGGTAAAGCATCACGGGGATGTCCCACGCCGTCAAGGTCGGACGCTGGGTCAAGGTCTCGCAGTTCATGGCCCTGATCTTGTCCAGAATCCGCAGGCCACCTTGAACCACCAACCGAAGTTCCCACCCAGCTCGCCCTGGTATGGTTTTGACCAGTGCTTGACCTTGTCGCATCAACGCATCGGCAAAAGCCACCTCATTGGCGATCAGTGGTCGGGCGTGTCTGGCTGCTTCAGGTGAGCGCAACGCTGATCGGTCTACGCCATGTGCTCGGCAGGCCTCTGTGGTGAGGTAATGGCGTTGACGTGGGATGTCCACACTCAGGTCCTGCCAAAAATTGATCAATTGCAGCGCGCTGCAAATGCAATCACTTTGTGCCAGTGCTTCAGAAGCATGGATGCCGTACAAATGCAAAAGCAATCTCCCCACAGGATTGGCAGAAAGTTTGCAGTAGGCCAGCAAGTCTTGCCGGTCTGCGTACAGGTGGCCCACTGAGGTGTAGTTCACATCTTGCTCAAAGGCCGAAATGAGGTCGTGCAGCAATCCAACGGGCAGTTCAAATTCACGAATGGCTTGGGCTAAATGCTCAAACACCATAGGCCATGCCGTGCTGGATGACTCACCGTTCGCCGCATTCACCAGATCGCTGCGAAAGGCCGCCAAACGGGTCAGTCGCTCGGCAGCGGTGTCGTTGCCTTCGTCCGCAATGTCGTCAGCAGTGCGAGCAAAGTGGTAAATCGCCACGATCGGTGGCCGCAACCTGGGCGGACACAGCACCGACGCAACCGGGAAATTTTCATAGTGATCAACCGCCATGGTTTGATTCTCGCTGATGGTCGCGCATGACATTCAGCTTGACAGTGTCAGTTGATTCTCGTAGATTACTAACCAGTCAGTCATTAATTATCAGTTTGTAGGATCGGTGTGTCATGAACAAGTTTTTTGGGGTTGGTTTGCTCGCAATGGCGCTTTTGAGCGCGTGTTCAAAGCCCGCGACAGCTCCTGAGCCTGTGCGTGCAGTTCGGGTGATGACGGTGGGGGGAGAAAGTCATGAAGCCACGCACGAATACGCAGCGGAAATAAAGCCTCGGACCGAATCACGCTTGGGTTTTCGGGTGGCCGGCAAGATCACACGGCGCCAAGCTGAAGTGGGTCAGCGCGTCAAAGCGGGGCAATTGCTTGCAGAGTTGGACCCGGTGGACTACAAATTGGCCAACAACGCCGCACGTGCGCAAGTGTCTGCCGCTCAGACCAACCGCGACTTGGCTGCTGCAGACTACAAGCGATACAAGGATTTGCGAGATCAAAACTTCATCAGCAGCGCAGAGTTGGACCGCCGGGACGCTGCCTTGAAGGCGGCGCAAGCCCAACTGGAACAGGCCCAAGCCCAGCAGACGGCGCAGGGGAATCAAGCGGCGTATTCCTCCCTGATGGCTGATGTTGCAGGTGTTGTGACGGCCGTAGAGGCTGAACCTGGCCAGGTGGTGTCAGCCGGTGCACCTGTCGTTCGGATCGCGGCAGATGGCGTTCGCGATGTTGTGTTTTCCG
>CAZHDP010000259.1:0-5357 GCA_964531605.1 uncultured Burkholderiaceae bacterium
GATTTGCTGCGCGAAGGGTGACTTGGGGTGAGGAATCGCCGCCGAACGCAACACCGCCTGCAAGCCGCGGGCATAGGTCATGGCACCAGACTTGGGGGTGTGGGGGAGGATCAACGCAAACTCCTCTCCACCGTAACGCGCCGCATGGTCACGCGGGCGCAAACAGACGCTGCGCAACACCGTTCCCAAACGCTGCAAGCAGGCGTCACCCTGAACGTGGCCAAGGGTGTCGTTGTAGGTTTTGAAATAGTCCACGTCGCACATCACCAGCGTCAACGGCGTCTGATCGCGTTGGGCGCTGCGCAACTCGGTCTGGAGGTACTCATCGAAACCACGCCGGTTGTTCAAGCCAGTCAACTCGTCAGTATTGGACAAGTGGCGGAGCTGCGCATTGGCCGCCCGCAACTCGTCGCTGATTTGCTGGTTGCGTCGTCCCATGGCGCGCAAACGCTGCATCGCGCGCAGTTTGGCAGCCAACACCACGGGGGACACCGGTTTGGTGAGGTAGTCATCCCCGCCCGCTTCGATCCCACGCCAAAGATCGGTCTCGTTGTCTCTGGCTGACAAGAAGATGATGGGCGTCCACTGGCCTGACTCCAGCAAACGGATTTGGCGCGCAACAAAATAGCCATCGGCACCCGGCATCACCACATCCAACAGCACCAAATCAGGCTTGATGCGGGAAAACGCCAGCAAAGCCTGCTGCGCGTCCGAGGCCTCGACCACATGGTGACCTTGCTCGGTCAATTGTGAAGTCAAGGACTTGCGCAACGTTACCGAGTCATCAACGAGCAATATTTTGAGGGGGTCTGCTTGGTAGATCATGGGGAAATGAAGACCTCAGAGGGGAAGCACACCGACTGGCCTTCAGACGACCAAGCCTTGTACCGTTTTGAACTGTGGATGGTCAGCCGTGCGCAACCACTCAAACCCCACCATTTCCGTCGTGACCAATTCAGCACCATTGGCTGCGAGCCGATCAAACGCGGCATCACGGTTGCGGTCAGTGCGCGAGCTGCAAGCGTCCGTCACCACCCAGACTTCGAACTCTTCCTCAAGCAAATCCAAAGCCGTCTGCAACAAACAGATGTGCGCCTCGCAACCTGCGAGCACCACCGTGTTCCGCTCAGGTGCAGCTGGTGGGGGAACCGCCTTTTGCAAATGCTTAGGCAGGCTGCGGGCATTGCCTCCCTGATGAGGCGCTGCACGCCCCCGAGCAGGAGGCCGCAACACATCCACCAAGCCATCGGCGCAAGCGCTGAAATGCTGCTTGTGGATGACCTTTGAGCACAGCACGGTCAGTTCATCGGGCAAGCTACCCAACTTGTCTGGCGCTTGCTCAGTCCCCCAAATCGGCACGCCAAATGCTTTGGCAAACTGACCCAAGCGGTTGGCATTGGCCAGCACCAAGGCAGACTCTGACATCACAGGCATCAGTCGCGCTTGGTAGTCGATCAAAACAAGTTGGCAATCATCGGCATCTAGCAGCACAGTTCTTCCTGGGGATCGTCTAAAACACAGACTATGCCACAACGCAGGGAGCGGCAATGCACACCCAAAATGGTGACAAATGTCAAACGCTTGATGGTCACGTTCCGCCACCAACGCCATTGTGTCGGCCAAATTGACTTCGGGTTTCTAAATTGGTTATGCTCGCAGGATGCACAGAACTTTGCTTCTGCTGGCCTTGCTGCTCTCGAACGTGGCAAACGCAGCTCCCGAATCCACTGACGACATCGAAAAAGTCCTGATCGACAGGGGGCTGCTTGGTCAGTTGGAACAAGTGCGCCTGGCCGTTGGCGAGAAGGCTTCGGATCTGGTGGTCAATGCCATGGGCTTCCTAGGCGTGCCCTACCGCAGAGGCGGTAACACCGTTGAAACGGGTTTTGATTGCAGTGGTTTTGTCAGGGCCATGTACGAGCAAACGGTAGGTTTGCTGTTGCCAAGGCGAGCCTCAGAGCAAGCCGCAGCCACACAAATCATTGACAAAAATGAGCTCAAGCCTGGCGACTTGGTGTTTTTCAACACCATGAAACGTGCGTTCAGCCATGTCGGCATTTACGTGGGTGACAACAAATTCATTCACTCACCCAAACCGGGTTCTGAGGTGCGCATTGAGGACATGCGCACCGCCTACTGGGAACGGCGATTCACCGGTGCCCGCAGGGTATCGCCACAGTCCAACCCGCCCCAGCCGCAACGCTGACTGTGCTCTGAACGATGGCCTTATCCAACACCCAAAAAGACAACCTGCTGCGCGGGTTTTGGTTCGTTTTAACCCTGGTGCTGATCGCAGGCACGGTGGCGCTGTTTGAATCACGCAATGCAGAGCGAGACATCGCCATCACTGCGCACGCCAAGGAAGTGCTCGACACCACGCTAGAGGCCTACCCCGGTACAGCAGACGCGATCAATGCCTTGATGCAATGCATACAGAAAAAAGGCATGCGCGTCGAAAAATCAACCCGTGAAGACGACCTGAACCGACCACGCCAAGCCTGCCCCAAGTACGCGACCGCGCTAGAAGCGACTCACCCCTCGCCCATGGGCATGAGGGAGCTGGAACTGGCTTATGGCATGCTGATTGAAGGACTCAAGAGCAAACTGTAAGCCCCGCACGCGCGGGGCCTTTGGTCCCGTCAGTCGAGCTTGATGCCCAGATCAACGGCCAGTTTGATCCACACAGGCACATCGTTTTCCCAATCCTTGCGGGTACCTTCCAGGTTTTTAGGCTTGTTGGGAATCGCAAAAGTGTCACGGAGCTTGGCGGCCCGTTCGGTATTGGCCCAGTCAACGGCCACCTTCGACAGCGCTTGCAACACCGGTTCAGGGGTACCCCCAGGGGCCATCAATGGGAGCCCGCCCTCTAGGCCAACCAGCCGACCTTCTACGCCTTGCTCGACCAGCGTGGGCACGTCTGGCAACTTGGGGGAACGGTAAGAACCTGTGACGCCAATGGCGCGCACACCTCGGCTTTGTACGGTGGCAAACGCCTGGTAGCTCCCCACTGCAATCTGCAGTTGCCCCGATGCCACGTCCACCCACATGGCCGACTCACCACGGTAATGCACGGGCACGATTTTGGTCCCTGCAGTGCGGTTGGTTTGGTCTGCCACCATGTGCGGGTAAGAGCCTGGCGCGTAGGTGCCCATGGACGCTTGATTGGTCTTGGCGTATTCGATGAATTCGCGCATGGTGCGCACAGGTAACTTGTCTGGCACGCCAACCACGAGCGGCCCTGAAGGAAACAAGGCCACTGGGGTCAAGTCTTTGTCCAAGTTGTAAGGCAACTTGGAATACAAAATCCGGTTTTGCCACACCGTGCCAGAGGTGGTCATCAATAAGGTGTAACCGTCAGCAGGCGACTTGGCGACGGCGTCGATGCCAATGATGGCCCCAGCACCAGGCTTGTTCTCCACCACAGCTGGCACGCCCAATTTAGCGGTGATGTGCTCGGCGTACATGCGGGCGTAGGCATCGGTCAGGCCCCCTGGAGGGAAGGCCACAATGATGCGAATCATCTTGTTGGGCCATTTTGCTGCCTGCGTCTGCGCCACGGCCGCAGGCATCAACGATGCAGCCCCCAGTGCACCCGCGGTTGCAAGGAATTGACGACGATGATTCGCAGAGAGTTCAGCCATAGATTGCGCCTTAGTGGTTCACAAAAAGTATCTCGAAAGTCTAGCGACGGACGTGCATACGGTCAGCTATGGTCATCCCTAGGTCAAGACGCCATCGAGACAGCACAAAACCCTGCTCGGCCCTGTTCGGCCCTGTCAAGCGGGACTGGAGGACAACGTTTTGGCTTTGAAACGCCAAGCAAACAGCATTTGCACCACGCCTGCAGACAAACCCATGGCAACCCCAGCCTTCCAAGCCAAGTCATAAGAGCCCGCCAAGTCAAAAATCAGACCGCCGCCGAAAGCCCCTAAAAAGCTGCCCAGTTGATGACCGACAAAGGCGACGCCCCCCAACATGGGTTGCCACCGCAAGCCGAACGCGTCCGCGATCCAGCCGGACACCAAGGGTGCCACACCCAACCACAAAAAACCCATCACCGCCGCAAACACCAAGGTGCTGGCAGGCGTTGGGGGCACCATGAAATAGCAGGCCAAGGCGAATGATCGAACGGTGTAAATGCCCCCTAGCAGCACCTGCTTGTTCCAGCGGCCACCGGCCCAGCCAAAAAACAGGCTGCCCAACACGTTAAAACCACCGATGACACCCAGCGCCTGCGCACTCAACATGGGGTCCATCCCGCAGATGGAAAGGTAAGACGGCAGGTGCGTGGTCAAAAACACCAGCTGCATGCCACACACAAAATAAGTCACCGCCATGACGACAAACAGGGGGTTGCGCATCGCCAACCCCAAGGCCGCGAGCGCACTGTCGCCCTCCCCCTTGTGTTGCGGCACGGGTAACGCATCCACCTTGCCGGCCACCCAAGCCGCAGGCAACATCATCAGCGCCAGCGCCACAAAGCCCCACACGCCCATGCGCCAGCCTTGAGACACCGTGAGGGCCTGCCCAATGGGTGCCGAAAGCATCGCCCCCAACGAACCAGCAGCAGACACCATGCCCAGCACCGAGCTGCGCACGGCCACGGGCACGGAACGTGACGCAGCAGCCAAAGCCAACGCACTGCCATTGCAGGCCATGGCCGCACCAATGGCCACCCCCGCGCCCAAAATGACCCCCAACAAACCTTGGGCGGTGGCCAGGCACACCAGGCCACCCAAGTACAGCAAGGCCCCACCCATCATGGTTCGACGCATGCCCCAGCGGGTGGCCCAGGCGCCCGCCACAGGTTGCAGCAAACCCCACACCAGGTTTTGGGTGGCGATGGCCAGCGTGAAATCTGCAACCGACAGGCCAGTGTCCTTCGTGAGTGCGGGCATGAAGATCCCTAAGCTTTGCCGCAAACCCATCGCCAGACTGAGCATGGCAGAAGCCCCGACCAGAATGGCAAGAGACGGACGAAGCGCTTGGAAAAGGGACATGGCGGACACAACCTGAGGATGCAACTCATCTTACGCCGCGCCCAAGCATCGTCCAGAACCAAGGAGACACGCCAAGGAAGGGCGCGTAAAAACCGGTGCCATTCGCAGTAATTGACCTGAATCAACGTGATTCTGGGCAATCATCAGCTTGGTGACAGAGAGTGTCCTTAAAATCACGGACAGCAACAACTCACCCCACTTAGAGGACGGCAATGACTGCAAGCAAATCCAAGATCATTTACACCCTGACAGACGAAGCTCCAGCGCTCGCTACAAACGCATTTTTGCCCGTGGTTCGGACCTTCGCTGCGGCTGCTGGCATTGAAGAGGCCACCAGCGACAACTCGGTCGCCGGCC
>CAZHDP010000260.1:0-5333 GCA_964531605.1 uncultured Burkholderiaceae bacterium
CCGGTGCCCCAAACAGATGCGGTCCACACCCAAGGGTTCAGGAATGATGACGTGGTGCACACGTGGTTTGCTGAAGTAGCCCAGGCTGGCCAGGTAACCCACGCCACCAAAACCACCCGACTCTTCATCAACCGTGCCGCTGATTTCCAACGCGCCGGGCAATTTCAACCCCACCTCCAAAATGGCCTCGCACGCAATCACGCTGGCGGCCAAGCCACCCTTCATGTCACAGGTACCACGACCGTAAACCTTGCCGTCACGCACCTCGCCACCAAACGGATGAGTGGTCCAGCCGCTGCCAGCCTCAACGACGTCAATGTGGCTGTTGAAATGCACGCACTCACCGCCACCCGTGCCCTCGTAGCGCGCCACCACGTTCACCCGCGGATGGCTGTCACGGTCACCGGGCGCACCGGTAGCGCGCACGTATTCCACAGCAAACCCACGTTGTTGCAGGCGCTCACCTAAAAACCGTGCGCAGGCTTCGTACGCATCGCCGGGGGGGTTGACCGTTGGGATGCGCACCAAGTCTTGGGTCAGCGCGACCACCTCGTCGCGCTTGGCCTCGATGCGTTGCAAGAGCGTGTCAGTGACCATGGCCATCAACCTTGACGCCAAGGCAAGCCGCGAAAGCGCCAGCCGCCTTTGTGGCCACGGTGACCGTGCTCATCAGCATCCCCCTCGAAACCTTCCAGGATGTTGTAAGCCTCTACGCCCAGCTCAGTGGCACGCTTGGCGGCGGCAATGGAGCGCACGCCACTGCGGCACAACAGCACTGCTTTTTTACCTGCAGGCACTGCAGCACGGATACCGTCGTCAAATGAAGCATTCATAACCATGCCCGGCCACTGCTTCCAAGCCAGCCCCACCGCACCTGGGACACCACCGACCCATTCGCGTTCAGCATCGGTGCGCACATCGATCAAGACGGCGTCACCGGCCTGCCACCATTGACAGGCCAGTTGAGGAGAAATGTCCCCCGCATAACCGTCTGCAGCACGGATTTCAGCGGGGGGTGAAACGGAGGTGTCGGAGGAGTGTGGTGCGGTCATGCGTTGACTTTACCCGAGCAGCGCCCCACTTCGGCGTCAGACGATCTTCACGCTCAGGTTGGGAAAGCCATCAATGTGCATCTCGATCACATCCCCCTTGACCACCGGTCCGACATTTTCAGGCGTGCCGGAGTAGATGATGTCCCCTGGGAACAGCTCAAATGCCTCCGACAGCTTGCTGATTTGCTCAGCCACAGACCAAATCATTTGGTCTAGATTAGCGTTTTGTTTGACCACACCATTCACTTTCAACCAGATCGCGCCTTTCGTGAAGTGGCCCGACTTGGCCAGCGGGTACACAGCCCCAATCGGCGCCGACATGTCAAAGCTTTTGCCAATTTCCCAGGGCTTTTTCTGGTCGCCCATGCCGCGTTGCAAGTCGCGGCGCGTCATGTCCAGCCCCAGCGAATAGCCCCACACCAAGTCCAACGCTTTGTCGACGGGGATGTTGCGCCCCCCTTTGCCCAAACAGGCCACCAGCTCCGCCTCGTAGTGGTAGTTTTTGGTCAATGGCGGATAGGGGTGATCCGCCACCGTGCCCGCAGCCACATACTGGATCGCGTCGGTAGGCTTTTGGAAGAAAAACGGGGGCTCGCGCGTGGGATCAGAACCCATCTCGCGAGCGTGAGCTGCGTAGTTGCGACCGATGCAATAGATGCGGCGCACAGGAAACACCTGATCGCTGCCCACGATCGGGATGGTGACCGCAGGCACGGTGAATGGCGTTTTGGCGGTTTGCTGGGCGTGGCCTGGCAACGCACAACCGACCACAGCCCCAGTGGCCATGAGGGCCGAGGTTTCAAACAAACGTCTTCTCTGCATACCGAACTCCGAACAGTGAATAAATTGCAAAAGGTCATGGAATATCCATCAACCGCGGACCAAAGGCAAAACCGGGAAAACCCTCTAGCCATCTGCCACAGAACTCCAGAAGATAGCGTGCTAACAATTCAACCCTTGGAGACCTGTATGACTGCCCCCATGAAAGACAAATCCCCATCCCGTCGCCGCAGCCTCCTCAAAGGTGCGGCTGTTGCTGCAGGCGCCATGTCCGCCCCCATGGTGGCGATGGCTCAGACCACGTCATTCCGCTTCCAGAGCACCTGGCCTGCCAAAGACATCTTCCACGAGTACGCCAACGACTTCGCTAAAAAAGTGAACGACATGGCCGGGGGCCGCCTGAAGATTGAAGTGCTGCCCTCCGGCGCGGTGGTGCCTGCATTCCAGTTGCTCGAAGCGGTCAACAAAGGGACGTTGGACGGTGGCCACGGCGTGCTGGCCTACCACTACGGCAAGAGCCCTGCGCTGGCCTTGTGGGGTTCTGGCCCAGCTTTCGGCATGGACCCCAACATGGTCTTGTCTTGGCACACCTACGGCGGCGGTAAAGCGCTGCTGGAAGAAATCTACAAATCGCTGGGCATGGATGTGGTGTCGCGCGTGTACGGTCCGATGCCCACGCAACCCCTGGGCTGGTTCAAAAAGCCGATCGCCAAAGTGGCCGACATGAAGGGTCTGAAGTACCGCACCGTAGGTTTGGCTGTGGACGTGTTCACTGAACTGGGCACGGCCGTCAACCCACTGCCTGGCGGCGAAATCGTGCCAGCCTTGGACCGCGGCCTGATCGATGCAGCCGAATTCAACAACGCCACGTCTGACCGCATTTTGGGCTTCCCTGACGTGGTGAAAAACTGCATGCTGCAAAGCTTCCACCAGTCTGGCGAGCAATTCGAAATCTTGTTCAACAAAGCCAAATACGATGGTCTGGCTGCAGAGCTGAAGTCCATCATTGACTACGCTGTCCAAGCGTCCAGCGCAGAGATGAGCTGGAAGGCCATTGACCGCAACGCCAAAGACTACGATGAGATGAAAAAGCAAGGCATCAAGTTCTACAAGACGCCTGATTCCATCCTCAAAGCCCAGTTGGAAGCGTGGGACAAAGTCGTGGCCAAGAAATCGGCTGAGAACGAGCACTTCAAGAAAGTGCTGGCGTCGCAAAAAGCGTTTGCAGAGCGCGCAGGCCGCTGGCAAAACGACTACATGGTCGACTTCAAGATGGCTTACAACCACTACTTCTCCAAGAAGTCTTAATCCGTCTTGCCTCCCCTCCTAAGCCAGCCGATCCGGCGTACCGGGTCAGCTGGCTTTTCAATTCAGAAATGTGCCCATGAAAGTTCAACAGCTGTTACATACCGCCGACCGGATCAGCACCTGGGTCGGCAAGACCTTTGCATGGTTGATCGTGGCCCTGATGCTCTTGGTGGTGGTTGAGGTGTTCAAACGCTACGCGCTCAATGCCCCCACAGCCTGGGTGTTTGACGTGAGCAACATGTTTTACGGCACCCTGTTCATGATGGGCGGCGCCTACACGCTGGCCCAAGACGGGCACGTGCGTGGCGACTTCTTGTACGGCAACTTCAAGCCCCGTACCCAGGCCACCATCGACTTGGTGCTGTACATCGCGTTTTTCCTGCCTGGGATCGCGGCGCTGACGTGGTCAGGCTGGACGTACTTTCAAGATTCGTTGCGCATCAACGAGCAAACCTTCAATGCCGAAGCGTTGCCGGTGTACCCGTTCAAATTCATGATCCCGTTTGCTGGCGCCCTGGTGATGATGCAAGGCGTCTCTGAGATCGTGCGGTGCATCGTCTGTCTCAAAACCGGTGAGTGGACGCCCCGTTTGGCCGACGCCCAAGAATCCGACGTGGTGGCCCAGCAGCTCGAAGGCAGTGAGTTCGTCGATGAAGACGCCAAGCAATTGGCCATTGAAAAATCAGTTGGAATGAAAGGTTGAACACATGAGCAACGCTGCGCTTGGTTTGACCATGCTGTGCCTGATCGTGGTGGTGATCATGATGGGCTTCCCCACCGCGTTCACGTTGATGGGCTTGGGCATGATGTTCGGTTTCGTGGCGTTTTACGACCCCTCGGCACCGTGGCTGGACAACAAAATTTTCGACCTCATGGTGCAACGCGCCTTCGGGGCCATGAACAACGACACGCTGCTGTCGATTCCGCTCTTTGTGCTCATGGGGTATGTGATGGAACGGGGCGCGTTGGTGGACAAGATGTTCCACAGCGTTCAACTGGCGTTTCGCAAACTGCCGGGCTCTTTGGCCGTCACCACCCTGGTGATCTGCACGTTTTGGGGCATTGCCAGTGGTTTGGTGGGCGCCGTGGTGGTGTTGATGGGCGTGATTGCCATGCGCCCCATGCTGAACGCGGGTTACGACACCCGCTTGGCAGCAGGCGTGATCACAGCTGGCGGCACCCTGGGCATTTTGATTCCACCCTCGGTGATGATCATTGTGTACGCGGCCGTGGCCGGTCAATCGGTGGTCAAGCTCTACGCTGCCGCCATGTTCCCCGGCTTCTTCCTGGCGTTCTTGTACCTGGTCTACGTGATTGGCTGGTGCATGCTGAACCCCAAGATTGCACCCAAACTGCCAATGGAGCAAATGAAGGCCCCGATCAGCCCTTGGGTAGCACACATTGAGGCCAGTTATTCCCGCTACATGTTGCCCGCCTTGGTGATGGCCGTGTTCTCACCGGCCAAAGCACTTCAAAAAGGTGTCGCAGGCGTCAGCCTGAAATGGTGGCAATTGCTGGCTGGCTTGATGCGCGCCTTGGCGCCGGTGATCCTGGCCGTGGCGACACTCGGCGCGGTGTGGTGGTACGTCACCATCTACTCGCAAAAAGACAATGAACCTGCACCAGTGGAAGTGTCACAAACGGTGGCCAAAACCAGCAGTGCTGGTGGCGTTCAAGAACCTCCATCGGCGGGGGGCGTGCAAGAACCCCCTGCCAGCGGCGGAGTGCAAGAGCCACCGTCTGCCGACGGGGTGAAAGAGCCCTCGGGCAGTGGTGGCTTGGAAGCGCCGCCTGGCTCTGCTGACGAACCGGCCGCGGGCAACGCTACAGCCAAAGACGAGCCGTTGCGCGACATGGGTGCGGGTGAAACGGTGAACGTGGCCAAAACCGAAGCCGTGCCTGACGCCTTTTACACCGGCTTTGCCATCACCTGCTTGCTCACCTTGGCACTCTTGGGCTACTACTACTGGCACTTTGACGCAGAGCAGTACGAGATCGTCTCCATGCTGATCCACTCTGTGGCGCCCTTGGCCATCCTGACCTTTGTGGTGCTGGGGGTGATCTTGTTTGGCATCACCACGGCCACAGAATCGGCGGCGGTCGGGGCGGCAGGTGCGTTCTTGATGGCGTGGCAGGCCAAATCTTTGAACTTCAAAAAGATCAAGGAAGCGGTGTTCCTGACCTCCAAGACCA
>CAZHDP010000261.1:0-5297 GCA_964531605.1 uncultured Burkholderiaceae bacterium
AGTCATTTCGATGATTTCTCGTTCCCCAGCGCCACCTCTGGGTCGTATCTCTCTGAGAATCTTGATCGGCAGTCCCCAGCCCGGCTGAGCCCAGTACGTCAAGTTGACTTGTGTGCCGTTTGAAAGGCGACCATTCAATTCCAGTCGATAGGCTTTGAACGTCCCGGCTGGAACAGTGACCTCTTCCAACGCAACAATTTTGACTTCCTCATCTCGAATCAACTTGAAACCATCGGGATTCGTTTGAACGCTGCGGCTGGTCCACTTGGCACCCACCGAATAGTCTCCACCGGGTTGGTCTAGGCGCGGAGGGTCCACGTTGGCGATGTATCTGTTGCGGATCACTGCACCGTCGATGGTCAGCAAAGTCGATCCATTGTTGATTTCAACAATGCCATCCTTGATGTTGGTGACCACTGAATCACTGCGTGACTTTTCGAGCCCCGTGTTTGCATTTCGGATCGCGAATTGGAACGTGTCTCCCACCCGGAATCGGGGGCCGGCACTTTGAAGCATGCCGTTTTGATCCGCTTGTGGACTGATTTTTGCAGCCGCGAGCCGCTCTAAAGCTGCAGTTGCTTGTTGCGAGATAAGACCATTTGGGTAAGTTTTGAGATAGCTGTAAAAGTCGTCCGCGTTGCTGGAGTCTTTGATCTTGTCCCAGGCTGCCTTTTCTGCCGCAAAGGCCAGATCCCGCTGTTGCTCTTTGGACAAGCGACGGGCCTCTTCTTTGGCTTTGACCTCTGCCACAGCTTGTTGCAAGGCCTCTTGTTGCCGGGCTTGTGCTTCTTTGGCTTGCGCCAATGCTCTCTCTTGCGCCTGAGCCTTCGCTTGCTCTGCGGCCAATGTTTGCGCACGTTCACGCGCTCGGTTTTCCTCTGCCGACTGCTGAGCCGCTTGCTGCCTGGCCTGCTCCGCCAACCGCTGTTGCTCGCGCACACGCGCTTCTCCGGCCAACCGTTCGGCCTCCTTGGCCTGGTTTTCTGCCGCCACGCGTTGTTCTTCTGCCTGACGGGCCGCTTGAATTTGCAACTGGCGTTCGCGCTCCAGTGCCAGCGCAATTTGGCGCTCACGTTCACGTGCTTGCGCCACCTGTTTGACCAGGTCTTGCTCTTTCCGTCTGGCTTCCGCAAGTTGTCGGTCCAAATCTTCGGGTTTGGTTTTGGACCCATCGTTGAAAAAGAAGTCGTCCTCTAAGCTGGTGGACTCCCAGGGGATTTGGCGCCCCTGGCTCTTTTGTCGAACATTCAGCCGCACGCGCTTGAACACGTCCTCAATTTTGGCAATGGGGCGCTTCAATTCCTGAAGCAGAAACTGGGTGTAAAGGCCATTGCCGCTGGAGTCATCGCCATCCTCCGCCGTATTGCCTGGGGCTGTGGCAAAGGCCAAAAACGTGCCCGGCGGTGCGTCAAGCTGCGCCAAGCCTTTGCCGCTGGCCGTACCGTTGGTTCCAAACGGATTGTCTCTGCACGCGTCGAGTACCAAGATGTTCATGCGGTTACCAGCTTGCTTAAAAGCCTCGATGACCGTATTCACATCCACGGTTTGGGCCGGGACGTCGGCGGCCCGGTTCAGATGGGCGTCCACAGGGATCATGTAATTGCGCCAATCCAGTTGCAACCCATGCCCCGCGTAGTACAGCATGCCGATGCCCTGCATCCCCTTGAGACTGTCGCGCACTTGGGCGATGGCTTGGGTCATCTGAGCTTGGTCGCCGTCTCTCAACTCCACGACCTTGAAGCCCAAGCTCCGCAAGGTTTCTGCCATGGCCTTGGCATCGTTAGCGGGGTTGCTCAATGCCAACTTGCCCGGGTAGGCTGCGTTACCGATGACGAGGGCGACACGCACGTCGCCTGGGGCCTGGGCAGACGCGGCAAAGGTGGCCATCGCAAGGGTCATGATTGACCTGCGCACAACAGAGACGAACTGAAATGCACCTGAGGATGTTTTTCGCAAAGTATTAACCTTCAATTCTTCGTCGAGAAATGAGTTCGCGGAGAATTTTGGTGGGGTTTCTGGGATCGCCTGACTCGATCAGCATCTTGATGGCAAGTCCCCACTCTGGTTGAGCCCAGGAAATTGTTTTGTAACGCAACCCTGTTCCCAGCGTAAAGTTGAATTCCAACTTAAAGGTATCGAACGTACCTGCCTCAACAGTGATGGTTTCTCGGGCAACCACTTGCGCGCTGAAATTCAAGGTTGTGGACCGCCCCTGAGTTGTGACCACGTTCGATTGTCCGGCCCAACGCTTGCCAACCAAAATTTCCCCGCTAGGCAACAACGGATAGGGTGGATCGTATCGACCGACGTTGTCTTCGATGACCGCGCCACCGACGGTCGCTGTCCCCCTCGTCCCTGGGCCCATTTGCCCTGTAAATTCGGCGACCTCCTGATTGACCTGGGTGACTCGGGCTGTGGTTTTGCTGATGGTGGCGCCCGAGTAACCATCCTTGATGGCAAATTCGTAGGTGTCTCCCTGGCGAAAGTAGGGTGACAGTGGTTTCTGTACCAACCCCATTTGATCCGCCTGCGCGACAATTTTGGCTCTGTCCAGCCGCTCCAGCTTGGCCTGCGCCAGCTCTGCGATCGACGCGTTGGGGTAGGTGTTCAGGAAAGCGTAAATGTCTTTGGGGTTTTGGCTGTCCTTGACCTTGTCCCAATCGGCTTTCTCCTTTGCGAAAGCCGCGTCTTTCTCATTGGTGCCGACCTTGACGGGCGACTGCACCTTGCCCGTGTTGAAATAAAAATCTTCCTCGAGGCTGGTCGATTCCCAGGGGATTTGCCGTCCCTCGCTCTTTTGCCGAACGTTCAGCCGCACGCGTTTGAACACGTCCTCGATCTTGGCCGTTGGCTTTTGCAGCTCTTGCAATAAAAATTGGGTGTACAGCCCATTGCCACTGCTTTCGTCACCATCCTCCGCGATATTGCCAGGGGCCGTGGCAAAAGCCAGAAAGGTGCCAGAGGGGGCATTCAATTGCGCCAAGCCCTTGCCGCTGGCTGAGCCGTTGTCACCAAAAGGGTTGTCTCTGCACGCATCCAGCACCAAGATGTTCATGCGGTTGCCGGCTTGTTTGAACGCGTCGATCACCGCGTTCACATCGACCGTTTGCTGTGGAACATCGGCAGCCTTGGCGATGTTGGCGTTGACGGGCACCATGTAGTTGCGCCAATCCAGTTGCAAGCCGTGGCCCGCGTAATACAACATGCCGATGCCCTGCATGCCCTTGAGGCTGTCACGCGCGCTGGCGATGGCCGCCGTCATTTGGGTGCGGTCACCGTCACGCAGTTCCACCACCTTGAACCCCAAGCCGCGCAAGGCGTTCGCCATGGCTTGTGCGTCATTGCCTGGATTCTTGAGCGCCAACTTGCCCGGGTAGGCCGCGTTGCCAATGACCAGCGCGACACGCACATCACCGGGGGCTTGTGCACTCACCGCAAAGCTGGCCAGCGACAGGCTGATCCACATCTGGCGGCAAACAGAGGGAGCGCAGACGCGCCAAAGGTGTTTGAGCATGGGGTTGATTGTGGTGCCCAGGGCACCCAGGGAAAACCCGTGCAAGCCCTAGGAGCGCGCCCCTAAACGCACATTCTTGTGTCGATGGGGTCTTAAATGCTGCAAAATAGTACGACCGTTCGTTTTATTGTTGAGAAACTTCATGTCAGAAACTTCTCCCCCTCGTCGCTCACCGCGAGCCACGTCTGCAGAGCTGCCCAAGGATGGCCGTGCGTCGCACAAAGGCCAGCAGACCAAGGCCGCCATTGTCGATGCGGCCCTGGGCTTGGCCACCCACATCGGCCTTGAAGGGCTGAGCATTGGCGCCTTGGCCGAAGTGGCTCAGATGAGTAAGTCAGGCGTGTTCGCTCATTTTGGCTCGCGCGAAGAGCTGCAAATTTCCGTGGTGCGCGAGTACCACGCGCGCTTTGAGACCGAGGTGTTTTACCCCGCGATGAAAGCGCCACGGGGCTTGCCCCGGGTGCGTGCGCTGTTCAACAACTGGATGAAGCGCACCTCTGTCGAGATCGACTCAGGCTGCATCTACATCAGCGGAGCGGTGGAGTTTGACGACCGGCCGGGTCCTGTGCGTGATGCCTTGGCCAGCTCGGTACGCACCTGGTTGTCCGCCATGAAGCGGGCCATGACCCAGGCCCAAGAAAAGGGGGACATCCGTCAAGGCGCCGACTTGGACCAAATGCTGTTCGAAATTCATGGTCTGATTTTGGCGCTGCATTACGAAGCTCGCTTTCTCAAGACGGCAGGCTCGGTGGAACGGGGCTTGCGCGGCTTCGAAAACATCCTGGCTGCCCACGTACAAAGTCCAACGGCTCGACCCAAGCTCAAAGCCGTTGCCACCCCTGTTTCACATTCACTTACCAAGGACTGAGCCATGCCCATTTACAACCCCCCCCTGCGCGACATGCAGTTTTTGATGCATGAACTCTTCAAGGTGACCGACGAGTTCAAAGCCATCCCCAAATACGCTGAGGCGGACGTGGACACCATCAACGCCGTGCTGGAAGAAGGTGGCAAATTCGCCGTCGAAGTGGCCTTTCCGCTCAACATCAGCGGTGACACCGAGGGTTGCAAGATTGACCAAAAAACCCATGCCGTGACCACGCCCAAAGGGTTCAAAGAAGCCTACGCCAAGTACATCGAAGGTGGTTGGCCAGGCCTGAGCTGCGACCCTGCCTTTGGCGGTCAAGGTCTGCCGTTGGTGGTGAACCAGTGTTTCTACGAAATGCTCAACAGTGCCAACCAGGCGTGGACCATGTACCCCGGTTTGACCCATGGGGCTCATGCTGCGCTGCACGCGCATGGCACCGAGGCTCAAAAGGCCACCTACTTGCACAAGATGACCAGCGGTGAATGGACTGGCACCATGTGTTTGACCGAACCGCATTGCGGCACTGACCTGGGCTTGATGCGCACCAAAGCAGAGCCGCAAGCGGATGGCACCTACCGCATCACGGGCAACAAAATTTTCATCAGTGCGGGTGAACATGACATGGCCGAGAACATCGTTCACCTGGTGCTGGCCAGATTGCCCGATGCGCCTCCTGGCATCAAGGGGGTGAGCCTGTTTGTGGTGCCCAAATTCAACGTCAAACCCGACGGATCGCTGGGGGACCGCAATGGCATTTATTGCGGTGGTATCGAACACAAGATGGGCATCCACGCCAATGCAACCTGCCAGATGGTGTTGGACGGTGCTGTAGGCACGATGGTGGGCCAACCCAACAAGGGCATGCAAGGCATGTTCGTGATGATGAACGCGGCGCGCCTGGGCGTGGGCAACCAG
>CAZHDP010000262.1:0-5295 GCA_964531605.1 uncultured Burkholderiaceae bacterium
AGGTCGTTTTGAGGCGACAGCAGCACGTCGAGCAAGGCCATCAGGTCTTTCACCTCAGGCGCGTCGCCCAAGCCGTTTTTTTCGGGTTGGAGCGCTGGGATGTGCAGCCGACGCAATTCGTCTTGCATCAGCGACAAACGCTGGCGCCGCCGCGACAACACCATCAAGTGCTGGGGCCGCAGCCCTTGGCCGTCAGCCAACAAAGCACTGTACTGCGCATCACGCTGCAGCAGACCAGCCAACCAGTGGGCGGCTTGCCGACACTCCAGCGAGCGGCGGGTTTCCTCGGGCTCTTCGCGCGGTGTGGTCAGGCTGTCGCGCCACACGTCAGACGGCAGGGTGTCGGCATCGTCTGATTTGGCAGCATCCACGGCGATCGGTGGCAGGCTCCACACCGCCCCAGCGTCTTCCGATGCGGTCGTGTGGGTTCGGTAGTCGGCATATTCCCCCGCCGATTGCGCGGCCAACATGGCTGAGTTGACCGCCTCCACCACGGCGGAGGCATTGCGCCGGGTGTGGTCGCAACTGAGCAAGTCGCCGCCCAAACCTTGGTGCACAAAGGCCTGGGCCGCCAAAAACACCTGAGGTTCGGCGCGCCGAAAGCGGTAGATGCTTTGCTTGGGGTCGCCCACGATGAACACCTTGGGCGCCTCACCACTGCCGCTGCCAGCATAGGCCGACAACCAAGCCGACAGCGCTTGCCACTGCAAAGGGCTGGTGTCTTGAAACTCATCAATCATGAGGTGGCGCACCCGGGCATCCAGCCGCTGCTGCAGCCAGCCGCTCAGCTCCGCGTGACCCAACATGGCCTGGGCGGCGCGTTCCACGTCGTTCATGTCGACCCAGCCCCGCTCGTGCTTGAGCTTGGCAAACGCGCTGATCAGCTCGCGTGTGAGCCGACTCATCCGTGCCTGGTGCAAGCAGGCCTGATGCTGGTTGCGCGCCGCCAGCAAACGCACAGCCAGTGCCTGCGCCACACGGACCTGGGCAATCTGTGGGACTTTTTCGCTGAATTTGCGCGGCTCACCTTTGGTCAGCAAGGCGGCCAAGGCGCCCTCCACATCTCCTGCGGTCAGGGCGATTTCCAGCTCAGCGCCCTTGGCTGAAAACGTCGCAGCGCTGGCCTGCCCCAGCGCCACGGCGGCGGCATCGAAGTCTCGACGGTAGGGGCCGCCTGGGGCCAGCGCCTCATCGGGAGCCGCCAAAGCAGCCAAGTCATCAAAGACAGATTGGAAGGAGCGCACGGAGGTGGCGAGCACGCCATGTGCGTCCGCCAGGGTGAACTCCACACGTTTGTCCAAGGCCACATCCAGCGCTTTGAGGGTCTGAAACCGACCATGGATGGCGACCGATTGTTCAAAATCGGCCCGCAGATCTGGGGACTGGGCAACCAGGGCAAAAAAGCGAGGCCAGACCTCTTCTTTGGCTTGTGCATCGTCTTCCAGCAACTCGTAAACGCTGGGCAGGCCCAAGCTCTGCAACAAAGCCAACGGGGCGGTTTTGAGCAAGGCGGCAAACCAGCTGTGGAAGGTGCGGATTTGCACAGGTCGCCCTAACTGCAACACTTTTTGCTTCAAATTTCGGAGCAAAGAAGTGGCTTCCTGCTTGCCCAAATGGCTTGTTTTTTCATCAAACCCTCGCAAGTGCAGCTCACGCATCAGCGCGTCATCGGGCAGGTTTGAGAATGCGGTGAGCCAGTCGTTCAGTCGCTCGCGCATTTCACCGGCAGCCTTTTTGGTGAAGGTGATCGCCAAGATGTCCTGTGGTTGCAAGGTGTCGCCGCCTTCGAGCAAAGCCCGCAGGATGCGGGACACCAGCATCCAGGTTTTGCCAGCACCGGCACAGGCCTGCACCGCCACGCTGCGGCGCGGGTCACAGGCGATCGCATAAAAGGCCTCGGCGCTGACGGCGTGGCCATTGTGCTGGTAAGCGGGTTGGCCAGATTGGCTCATGCAGACTCCCAAAAATCTTTGCGGCACAGGCCCCGCGCGGCACAGTATTCACAGGCTTGGCCTTCGCCCAAGGCGGCCAACACGGCGCCCCCTGCAATGCGTTGCATGTCGTCCAAAATGCCTTCGATCAGCGCGTCTCGGGCGTCCACCAAAGCGTGTTGCTCAAACAGTTGTGTGCCATCGCGCTCGTTGACGTTGAGGTAAGCCGCGCGCAGGCTGTCGTGCGGCAACAGCGCTGCATAAAACGCCAACTGCGTGTCTTCCATCGGGTTGTTGACACGGGCTTTGGATGTGCTGGGCGACTCGGTTTTGTAGTCGAGCACGATGACCGGCTTGTCTGCAAGGTCGTCGCCTGTCGCTCCCGTGGCGGGACCTGTGCTGTCGATGCGGTCCAGCCGCCCGATCAGGGTGACCGGACCGAGCCCGGTTTCGTGCCAGGTCTCAGCGCGTTCAAAGCGGGCACCGTTGGCTTCATGGGCAACAAGCCAGGTCAGATAGGCATCGCGCTGGCCAGGCCAGGCTGCCTGGTAAGGCAAAAAATCGCCGTCGCTGAACTGGCGGCGCTCGCGGCAAGCCTGGGCACAACGGTCAAGCAGCTGCCGACGCGTGGCTTCGGTATCAGGCGCCAACGTGGGCAAGGCCTGGTGAAAATCTTTGAGCACTTCGTGCAGCCAGTCCCCAATGTCTCGCTTTTCGAGTTCCGCTTCCAGCTCATTCTGTTCTTTCAGACCCAACTGGCGCATCGCAAAAAAACGATAAGGGCAACGGCGCAAGTCCTCGTAAGCACTGGACGAGAGCTTGCTGACCGCCAACAGCTCGCCCTTGGGCAAGGGCGCCAGGCCCGGGTTTGGAAGCAGGCGACGAGGTGCCAGGTTGTCAAGCGGGTGCCGGTCTGGTGGATCGATGCGGGGCACACTTTGCACCAGCGGGCTGGGCAGCAAGGGCTCGCCGCCTGCATCGGCGCTGCGCCACAAGATGTCCACCTGTGGGCACAGCAGGGCCTGCTGCCAGGCGACCCGCAGGGCTTGGGCCACCTCTTCTCGACTGGTCAGCCCCAAGGCGGCACGCTCGGCGGGTGTCCAGCCACCCGGAAGCTCAGGCGACGCACTCAAGCGGATCTCATCACAGCCGGGCATCACGATGGCAAAGCAGGGGCGCGCCAACAGTTGGCTGAGCGGCAGCACCATGACTTGCGCATCGGTGTCTGCCAACGGCAGATAGCTCGACGCCTCCAGGGTGCTGCGTACCCAGGCGGTGTACTCGTCCAGTCGCATGCGGCGTTGGCTGAGGTGCCAATCGGCCAATCGGGTCTGCGCAACCTCACCCCAGTGCAAGGCATTGACCACCGCCAACCCGGCGGCATCCCCTTGCAGCGTTTGCCACAAACCACAGGCTTGGAGGTGCGCAACCACATCGCCCTGCCAGCGCGAGAAACTGCGAGGCGCTTGCAGCGCTTGGCACAAGGTGTTGACTTGGGTTTCCAGCGCAAGCATGGCTGCAGCAGCCGGATGGTCTGGGTGGTCAGAGGCGGCAGGCGTTGACGATGGCAATGACGGCGCCACTTCTGGTCCGCGCTCATCGGTTGGCGGCCGTGTTTGTGCTTGCCGCTGACGCCATGTGTTGCACCGGGTTTGGCGCAACACGGTCTCCAGCGCCGCCACCGTGGTCTGAGAGAAAGCGGGGGCGTTTTTGAGCCAGTCCAACACCGCGTCGCTGCTGGCATTCCAGGCGGCCGCTTGCAATGCCGCCATCACGTTCGCCGCAGCACGGGTGGTCGACAGGGTCCATCCCGTGGCATCTTGCACCGTGACACCTTGCGTTTCGAGCATGGCGCGGATCCGGCGCGTGAGGCTGCGGTCGTTGGCCACCAGTGCCACAGGCGGTGCGGTAAGCGGTACTGCAGGCAAGGTCTCGCGATCAGCCAGGTGGCGCAACACACAGGCCGCAGACCACAGCGCTTCTTCCTCGAAGTCCTGGGCTTGGTGCACCCTGATCCCGGATGGGGCACCGTCAGCATCATTGGCACTGTTGGCGCCATTGGCTCCCTTGGCATGAGGTGCGATGCTCGCCAGAGGCACGTGCACCGCCTTGTCGCCAAACTGTTGGGCCAACGCCGCGGTCAGGGGATCGGCTTGAAAGCCATCCAGAATGACCAAAAGGTCGAACGCGTCGGAGAACAGACTGGTGTGGAGCACGTCCGTGGGGTAAGAAGATGCGGCAACCCAAGCCAGGGCCAGCTGGGTGACGGCAGCCTCGTACCTCAACAGGTCTGACGTTGCGCCTTGCCCAGCCTGGGCGTGGGCCAACGCCTGTTGCTGCTGGGCAAGCCAGGCCATGCGGCTGTCGGGCGAGGCAGCTGCCGCCCTTGGGGCCAAGGCCGCAGCACACTGCAACAGGCGTGGGTGCAACTCGTCTTGGTAAGCACCCAGGCCAGCGCGCTCAAGCAAACTGCGGGCCGTGAGGGTGTCCATGGCGGCATCTGCCCGAAAGTCGTCGGTGGCAGGCCCTGCCAAGGCCACCACATGCCCTGAATGGCCCAGTGCCTGAGCCCAGGTTCGGGTGGTCTCAAAACGGGGCGCAAAGCCGTCTGGCTGGCTCTGGGCCCATTGCTGCTTGAGCCATTGCAACAACTGACCAAAAGGCGCCAGTACGACCACCTTGGCGGGATGGGCACCGCGCTGTGCCATCCGCGCGGCGACGGCCGATATGGCCAGGTCCAACGGCGTGTTTGCCGCTGGTGAAGGGGATGTCACCAAGATTTTGTCTATTGCTGCCATAGCCTGATGCTACGCGAGGAGGACCTTGCTTTCTGTCACAATGCCTCCAGTTCTGAAGCCGGGTCAACGTGCTGCGCAACGTGTCCCGAAACTGATGCCAACCCACAACGAAGGAACCCACATGGCCAACGATCTGATCAAGCACACGACCGACGCGACTTTCGAGTCCGATGTCCTGAAATCTGCCACACCCGTGCTGGTGGACTACTGGGCTGAATGGTGCGGCCCCTGCAAGATGATCGCCCCCATCCTGGACGAAGTGGCCAATGACTACAACGGCAAACTGCAAATCGCCAAGATGAACGTGGATGAGAACCGCGAAATCCCAGCCAAATTCGGCATCCGTGGCATCCCCACGCTGATGTTGTTCAAGGGCGGCGAGTTGGCAGCCACCAAGGTCGGTGCGTTGAGCAAAGCGCAACTCACCGCCTTCATCGACCAGCAAATGGCCTGATCAGACCCATCGCAAGGTGCCCGGTAAGACCACGGCATCTTGTTCCGCCAACGTCGGGGTTCACACATCCTGGACGTGGCTCCCAAGCCCTGTGAACACCCTCACCTCGGGC
>CAZHDP010000263.1:0-5262 GCA_964531605.1 uncultured Burkholderiaceae bacterium
AAGCCACTGGTATCAGTGGCTGTGATGATGCTGGTTGAGCAGGGCCGTGTGTTGCTGGGTGACCCCGTTGCCAAACATTTGCCTGAATTCGCAGGGCAACAGGTGGCGGTGCTGGGCCACGGTGACGCTGCGATGGCGGTGGGGCCCACATCAAATCCTGCCACCGTTCAAGACCTGCTGCGCCACACTGCAGGCTTGAGCTATGAATTTTTGGGCACGTCCGCCGTGCAGCGTCAGTATGCGAAAGTCAACATCGGTTCGCGGCACCGTGACAATGCCGCGTTCACACAAGCGCTCGCCGACATTCCCCTGATGTTCGAGCCTGGCAGTGTGTGGGAATACAGCCGTGCTACCGATGTGTTGGGGCGTTTGGTGGAGGTGCTCAGTGGCGAGTCGTTGGGCGTCTTTTTAGACCGTAACATCCTTCAGCCTTTGGGCATGCGGGACACCAGCTTCCACGTGCCGTCCGACAAGCACCACCGGATTGCAGAGCCTTTTGTCCACGACCCTGATGGTGGCATTCCGATGAAGGTGTTTGACCCGCGTGAGCAGGTGCCCATGGAGAGTGGGGGTGGGGGTTTGATGTCTACCGCTCATGACTACGCCCGGTTTTTGCAGTGTTTGCTCAATGGAGGATGTCTGGAGGGGGTGCGCTTACTAGGGCCGCGCACGGTGGCTTACATGACGTCGGACCATTTAGGTGACATCCCGGTGAATGGCGCGACGGCCGGCGGCAACGCATTGTTGCCCCCAGGTCATGGGTTTGGGTTGGGTTTTGCGGTTCGCAAGGCGTCTGGCATCGCCAATGTGCCTGGGTCAGCCGGCCTGTACTACTGGGGTGGCATTGCAGGCACGACATTTTTTGTCGATCCCGCAGAAGATTTGTTTGCCATGCTCATGATTCAGGCCCCCAACCAGCGGGACTACTACCGCCCTTTGTTCAGATCCTTGGTCTACGCCTGCCTGTTGGATTGAATGGGTGGAATGGGTTGACCTGACGCGCAGGGCTGGCGTATGAGGGCTAGGGTTTGCGTGCCACGACGCCGGTCCAGAGCTCTTCCAGATTGGTGATTTTCCAATCTTCAGGCAACTCCCTGCCGACAATTTTTTCTTTGGTGTTGGGGTCTGCCAAGTCAATGATGACGGGCGGAATCTGCATGTCCGAGTTGATCGAAAAGAACGCTTTGACGCGGGGTTTCAGGGCAGACGTTTCGCACTGGTCCAACACCACGGCAAGGCGCCCGGACTGCAAACGGACCAAGGACCCCGTGGGGTAGATGCCTATGCTTTTCACAAAGGCCTGGAAGATGCGCACGTCAAAGTGACCTTCTTTGGCCCACGTGGCCATGCGGCGTATCGACTCCGCAGGGTCCCATCCCGATTTGTAAGGGCGGTTGGAGGTGATGGCATCGTAAACGTCGCAAACCGCAGCCATGCGTGAGAGCAGGCTAATGCCTTCGCCAGAGAGACCATCAGGGTAGCCCGTACCGTCTATTTTTTCGTGGTGGTGCAGCGCGACATCGCGGGCGGCGAGTGCGCCACTGCTGGTTTCGGCTACCAACATGTCGTAGCCATCTTGGGGATGGCGTTTGACGATCAGGAATTCTTCGTCCGTGAGTTTACCGGGCTTGTTCAGGATCTCAAGGGGAATTTTGGCTTTGCCCAGGTCGTGGATGAGTCCCGCCATGCCTGCGTCCCGCAACGTGGATTCGTCCAGCCCCAATTGCCTGCCCAACGACACCATGAGGGCGCAGACCGTCACCGAATGCAAATAGGTGTAGTCGTCTTTGCTTTTGAGTCGAGAGAGGCTGACAAATACCCCGGGGTTGCGCATGACCGATGCGGAGATGTCTTCAACCAAATCGCCCAATTGTTCGGTGTTGATCGCGTTGCCGAGCCGTGCCTCGGTGTACAGCGCACCAATTTCTTCTTTGGCGCGTTGCTTGATTTGGTTGGCCCGCGCAACCTCTTGTTCAATGCTGATGCGCTGGGTTTCCCGAGGGCTTACCGGCGCAACGGTTGGTGCAACGGGCGCGATCGCAACGGGTGGCTTATCCACGGTAGCCGTTGTGACATCTGCGCCTAATTCAATGTCAATCCACACCTCGGTCACGGGGCTGTTGACGAGCCGATGCAAATCCGCCTGATCGCGGATGATGAACTTGGTTTTCCAGAAGGGATGATTGATCCAGGAAGCGCCGGAGAGCTCATGCAAATACATGCCTAAGCGAACCTCACTGACTGGAATTTTCTTCAGCATGCAGGGATTGTAGGCAGCAGATCACAAAGCCGTGTGCGTGACCAAACCAAATCCCTACATCACGTGATGTTGGTGGTACGTGCAGGGTCGCAACAGGTCATCCTGACGCACAGGATGACCTGGGTTCATCAAAGGCCGGCAGCGGCTTTGAGCAGAGCGGCCTTGTCGGTCCGTTCCCAAGTGAATTCGGGCTCTTCGCGCCCAAAGTGACCATAGGCAGCGGTTTTTTCGTAGATGGGACGCAGCAAATCCAGCATCTGGATGATGCCTTTGGGTCGCAGGTCGAAGTGCTCCGCCACGAGCGCAGACAGCTTTTCATCGGAGATGACGCCCGTACCCTCGGTATAGACCGTGATGTTCATGGGTTTGGCAACACCAATGGCATAAGCCACTTGAATCTGGCACTGTTTGGCCAAACCGGCTGCAACGATGTTTTTCGCCACATAGCGTGCGGCATAGGCCGCGGAGCGGTCCACTTTTGACGGGTCTTTGCCCGAAAAGGCACCGCCGCCATGGGGGCAGGCACCGCCGTAGGTGTCGACGATGATCTTGCGGCCCGTCAAGCCACAGTCGCCCTGTGGGCCGCCAATGACGAAACGGCCCGTGGGGTTGATCAGGTAACGGGTGTCCTTGAGCCACTCTTTGGGCAGCACAGGTTTGATGATCTCTTCAATGATGGCTTCATTGAAGGACGCCTTCATCTTGGTGGGTGACTCGCTTTGATCGGGGCTGTGCTGGGTGGACAGCACCACGGTGTCAATGCTGTGGGGCTTGCCATCCACGTAGCGCATGGTGACTTGGCTTTTGGCATCGGGGCGGAGGAAGGGCAGCCGGCCATCTTTGCGCAACTGGGCTTGACGCTCAACCAGTCGGTGCGCGTAATAAATGGGCGCTGGCATCAACTCTGGGGTTTCGTCACAGGCATAGCCAAACATCAGCCCCTGGTCGCCGGCACCGGTGTTGAGGTGGTCATCGGAGGCATGGTCAACACCTTGGGCAATGTCGTTGGATTGCTTGTCGTAGCAAACCATCACGGCACAACCCTTGTAGTCGATACCGTATTCGGTGTTGTCGTAGCCGATGCGCTTGATCGTGTCACGCGCCACTTGGATGTAGTCCACGTGTGCGTTGGTGGTGATTTCACCTGCCAAGACGACCAAACCTGTGTTGGTCAGTGTTTCTGCTGCAACGCGACTGCGAGGGTCTTGTTTGAAAATGGCATCAAGGATCGCATCAGAAATCTGATCTGCGACTTTGTCAGGGTGCCCTTCAGACACGGATTCGGAAGTGAAAAGAAAGTCGTTCGCCATTTGAGATACTCCTGGTTTGGTTTAGCAACGTGCGTTGCCGACCCCATTGAGCTTCGGCGAACGCTTTAGCAGATGTGTTTAACGTCGCCCTGCAAGTAGTTCATAACTCAGCGACAGCCCTATTCTAATTCTTCTGCCAGATGCTCACATTGTTCCGACTTTTATCCTGTTTGCCACTGTGGTTGTTGCACGGTGTTGGAGGGGTATTGGGTTGGGTGACGTTCTTGGTGTCGCCCGTGTATCGGCGTCGTTTTTTGGCGCATGCCCGTCAAGCTGGGTTCAGCTGGGCTCAAGCCCGACCAGCGGTGGCTCACATTGGGCGCATGGTTGGCGAGTTGCCTCGTCTCTGGTTGGGCAAAACCCCCCATTACGAATGGGACAACGTGGCTTGTGTCGATGAAGCCTACACCCACAAGGCCGGGGTGCTGTTCCTGACGCCTCATTTGGGTTGTTTTGAAATCACCGCGCAGGCTTTGGCTGAGCGCTACAGCCCATTGCACGGGCCCTTGACCGTGCTTTTCAGGCCTGCACGCAAGCCTTCTCTGGCGCCTTTGACGCAAGCATCGCGTCGCCGCCCTGGCTTGGAGACCGCCCCCACCAATTTGTCGGGCGTACGTCAAATGATCAAGGCCTTGCGACAAGGTCGTGCTGTGGGTTTATTGCCTGATCAGGTTCCGCCATTGGGCATGGGGGCGTGGGCTCCATTTTGGGGGCGAGAGGCGTACACGATGACCTTGGCCGTGCGCCTGGCTCAGCAGACGGGCGCACAGGTCAGGCTCATCTGGGGGGAGCGTTTGCCATGGGGACAAGGTTACCGCCTGCACTGCAGTGAATTGACGGGCCCGCTCTCGTCGGACATGGCCACGGCGCTGGCGCAAATGAATGAAGCTATCGAAGGTTTGATTCGGACTTGTCCTGGGCAGTACTTGTGGAGTTACGCGCGGTACAAACAACCGAGGGCTGAGCCATGAATGCCACACCTGTCAATGCTTCAAACCGAGGCTACCTCGGTACACGGTGTGTGCTGGCTTTGCTGTGGCTGCTTCACTGGCTGCCGTTGCCTGTCCTGGCTGCCCTGGGCCGAGGTCTGGGCCAACTGTTGTGGCCTTTGGCCCGGTCCAGGCGACGGGTTGCTTTGCGCAATCTGGCCCTGTGTTTGCCTGAGAAGACGCCTGCCGAGCGCGACGCCATTGCGCGAGCCTTGTTCAAATGGTTTTGTCGCAGTGTGTTGGAGCGAGCCTTGCTTTGGTACGCTCCTGTCAACCGATTGCGTCGATTGATCCGGGTGGAAGGCGATGTGGGGTTTGCGGACCGACATCCGGGTGCAGTGATGTGGCTGGTGCCGCATTTCGTAGGCTTGGATGTGGCGGGTGCTGCGGTGCAACTGCACATCTCTCGACCCGGCGCGTCGATTTACCAAGTGCAAAACAACCCCGTTTTGGATGATGCCGTGCGTCAAGGGCGTTTGCGGCATGGCAATGCACAGATTTTTGCCCGCAGCGAAACCGCAAAACCCTTGATGCGCGCCATCAAAAATGGGGCGGGTTTTTTCAATTTGCCCGACATGGATTTCGGCGAGCGCGATGCGGCTTTTGTGCCTTTTTTTGGGGTGAATGCGGCCACGTTGCTGGCCCCTTCGCGCATGGCCAAAGCACTGAACATGGCCGTGCAGCCCGTGGTGGTTGAAATGCT
>CAZHDP010000264.1:0-5234 GCA_964531605.1 uncultured Burkholderiaceae bacterium
CTTGTTGTCGATGATGACGGGTTGCCCCCAGATGTCGCTCAGCTTTTTGCCGACAACGCGCATGGCATTGTCGGCAGCCGCTCCGGCAGGGAAGGGCACCAGGATGTGCACGGCTTTTTCGGGAAAGGCCGCAATGGCGTTCACGCTGAACATCGAAGTGATGATCGCCAGGGCAATTTGTTGGGTGAATGAGGTCATGGGGAGGTTGCGGGGGTGCGCGTGTTCAACGTGGTGGCTAAATCAGAGACAAAGCTTCTCAATTTCGAGGCAAGGGTCGAAAACCCAGTGACTTTTTCTAAGGTGTTTTCGTTCATGTAGAGTGCTCGGTTGATTTCGATCTGAATGCTGTGCCGCTCCTGTACAGGTTGGCCATGTCGCCGGATGAGTTCGGCTCCTTTATAGGGATCGTTGACCTGAACCGCATAGCCTTGTTCGCGCAGCAGTCTTGCGACCAGGCGGGTCCAATGAGAAGATGCGGACGTGCCATCCAGGTCGCTGACGACCATGTCAGGACGTGGTCTGCCGTTGTCGTCGTTCATGGCGTTGCCGACAGACTTCATGGAATGGCAATCCAGGTGAAGACTCATCCCATGAACAGCGTGGATCTGACCAATGACTGCGGCTAATTTGCCGTGGTAAGGGTCATAACAATTCACGATACGGTTTCGCACCTCCTCCACAGACAATCGCCGGTCGTAAACCGGCACCCCTGGGAGGGCCAGTCTGCGGATCAGGCCAAAGCCACGCTTTGACTTGTCTGAGGTGTCCAATGGCATTGGCCAAGCGCCATCCAGCATGTCAGGATCAATGTCATCTCGTGCGCGATTGACGTCGATGAATGAGCGGTGAAACCTTGCGCTGAGCATGGGCGCTCTGCCATGAAGTGCGTCGCACCACAGCTCATCAACATAAGCGTCCCAGCCACTCGCCAATGCCGCGGGGGATGCCACACAAGGTGTGTCCTCCGGCCAGTTGGCCCAGCTGTGTGGTGAATCAACCACCAACGGCAGCGCACACACCTGGGGGTTGATGAGGTCAAAGGCCTGTGTCACGGTGGCTGCTGACACTGTTTGGTTCGACAAGTGCATCAGAATTGGTGCATCACACCCAGGCCCAGGGTGTTGGCCACACTGTCCCGACGATTGGTATTGGTCGTGTCGCGGTCCACGTACACATAGAGGGTGCTTCGTTTGCTGAGAAAGTAGCTGTACTCAGCCTGGAATTTTTTCAGGTAACCCGACTTGTCTGTCTGCACAGCACGGCTCATGTAGTTGGCTGTGATGCGGCCCTGACCCACAGGCGCCGTTGCGCCGACCAGCCAGAAGTTGACGTTTTCGCGAGAGGTCGACGTGGCGTTGTATTTGTCCTGACCAACAGCCAAGTAGGGGCGAATCACCGAGAAGTCGTAGGTGATGACGCCTTGACTCTTGCCCTTGAAATCGTTCGTCAGAAAGCCGCCTTTCTTGCTGTCTGCCGCGATGCCAACCCCGCCAGACAGCTTGCCCTGGGCGTAATTCAATGCCAGCTGGTACTGTCGGAAATCAGCCTCACCCTTGAGGTTGGCATTGGTTGATGTCACGCCCACGTCTGGCCCCGCCAGGTTTGTCCGTGCGGCAATGTTGAAACCACCAAAGTCTGGCGACTTGTACGTCATGGCGTTGGAGACACGGTTGTTCCCGTTCAATACGCGCGTGCCAATCGCCGTTGCGCCGGCATCATGGATGATCCAGCGTAGGTTTTTCGCAAGCTGAGAGTACAACGGTGACCCGGTGGGAACGCTGGAGTCGAGGCGGCCCATGTTGAAAGTGCCCCACCCGCCGGACAAACCGACGAATGAATACCGGAAATTCGGTGACACCAGGCTTCCGTCGTCCGCGTTGATGCCGAGTTCCACACCATACAGAGCCGCTAAACCACCACCCAAATCCTCTGTGCCGCGCACGCCAAGGCGAGACGTGTTGTCGGTCATCCGCATCACGGTTGCACCCGGTCCGCCATACCCGACATTGGAGTTCAGACCTGCTTTGACGCTGTCAACGCTGAGGTCAATGCGGCCATAAAGCACCGTTTCCCCGCGCTTGCCAGCGGGTGCTGCTTCGTCTTGGGCCATCCCGACGATTGGCACGCTGGCAACCACCAGGGCCAGGCATCGACGGAGGGCAAGTGGGAAATGAATTTCAGCTGGCATCATCATCTTTCAAATAGTTGTTTCAACAGATAAAACATTAAGTTGGTGAATTATTTTTCAAAAAATACATTTTTGTCAATGTAAATGTGAAATTTAGAGAATTCATTGATGTTTCACTGTGCGATACATTTGTAAAAATGACATCGACTGCTGGATCGATCGCGGGCTCTCGATCACGCGCACGCTTGCGCTGCACTGAGGTGCTCAGCGCAGGATCAGGCGTTCCCAGGGGGTCAGAGGCGGGCGAGGTCTGCCGAGATGTCTGCGGCTACACGGCTCACCAATTCAATGTGTTGTTGGCGCAGGGGTTGAATTCGCGCCTCAGGGCCGGCGAGGCTCAACGCCGCCAGAATTTCCCCGTTGGCGTCAACAACAGGTGCTGCAATGGCGCAAATGCCTTCGGTAATTTCACCATCGGAGATGGCATAGCCGTCAGTTCTGATGCGATTGAGCTCTTGGGTCAATTTGCTGCGTTGCGTGATCGTGCTGGAGGTGTACCTGGGCAGATCAGACCCCAGAAGCGCATGGCGAATGTCAGGTGGCGAGAAGGCCAGCAGGAGTTTGCATGAGGCTCCCGCATGCAGTCGTCTGCGACTGCCTGCACCACTTCGTGAGTTGCCAGGCTGCAGGCTTTGCCAGTGGTCCACACAGACGCATTCCATGCCATCACGGACGCGCAATTGAACGTTTTCATTGCAGCTTCTCCCAAGCCCCAGCAAATGTTGTCTGGCGATCCGAACCAGATCAATTTGTTCTTGGGCTGCCACACCGATATAGAGTGCCTGCAGGTCCAAGAAGTAGCGGGGGCCCGGATCACGCTTGGTCACAAAATTCCGTTGCTCCAGCGTGTAAAGCAGGCGGAAGGTGCGGGCCTTGGTGTTGCCTGACCTCAGCGACAGTTCCGTGACGCCAAGCCCCGGATTTTGAGCGACCAGCAGCAGCAGCGCAAAGGCTTCGTCAACGGAGGCGATGGTGTAGTCAGTCATGTGATCAATGGTTACGCAGTATCGATTGTGAACTGAATTGCCCAGTCACCTCGCGAGCAAGTCCATGCCCCGATGGACAAGGCTGTCTCAAGCCGAAAATCCATTTTTCAGGTTCAAGCATTCAATGACCCCACGTCCTCTGCGGATCAAACCTTGGCTTTCCAGTTGCTTGAGCTCCAGTGTCAGTTTGGGTTGCCTTGACGTAAGAGATGGCCATTCAGCGTCTTCGATTTGAAAACATCCAGGAGATACCGGAATGGTTACAGCAACACCGTTCACTCGCGAGGCAGGTTCTGGGCCTTCGGTGGTGTGCCTGCATGCCAATGCAAGCAGTTCCAACCAATGGCGCGACCTGATGGACATGTTGTCACCCCAGTTTCATGTGTTTGCGCCAGACTCTTGCGGGTCAGGAAAGAGCATTGATTGGCCCTCTGACCGGACCATGGGCTTGAATGACGAAGCAGACTTTATCGAGCCAGTCCTTCGCTCTGCGGGTGATTCTTTCTTGTGGCCCACTCTTATGGTGCCGCAATTGCACTCAAAGTTGCGCTGAAGCAGCCACAACGCGTTGAACCTGCCAGTTCTGTACATGATCGGGAAGTCTTCCCCTCAATCTACACTGGGTGTGGCGCGGCTTTTAACGGCCGCCTTACCTCAGGTTGAGGTCATGGCGTTCGACGGCCTTGGACACATAGGGCCGGTGACACACCCAAAGCTTGTCAACGCAACCATTGCCGATTTCCTCAACAGGCATGTCGCCACAACCCTCAGTGATGGTGATCCAGCAGAGCGGCGGCTATGCTGAAGGGGAACAAGCGAGGCGCATCCTCTGCCACGTCAAGAGCGCCGATGTCTGCAGCGGCATAAGCTTGCCCCATGCCCCCATCTGCCGTCAGCTGAAACCGCGCCCGCTGTGCCCGCGCGCAAGTGCCCAGCACCTGCATCGCACGCTCTACCACCGGCTGGCCACTCACAAAAGGATTGGCCGCTGCGGGCGCTGCTGCCCGGGCTTTGAGTTTGGCCACGGTGCCGTCATAACCAGGGTGGTTGCTCAGGGGCACATCAATGCCCATCTCAGCTGTGATTTTGCGCATGCGCTCGGTGGCTGCAATGTAGCCATCCAGACGAAGCATGTCGCGCCCGAAATTGAAGGATGTGCCACCCCAGATCATGGCCTTGTGCAGCTTGCCGCCGCTGCGCACGTTGAACACTGGCGAGATGGTTCCCAGCGTGTGGCCCGGTGTGATGACAAAGCGGATCGTGGCATCCCCCAGCGTGAGCGTATCGCCGTCGTGCACGGCCATGTCGCGCTTGGGCGGACGGTCCCAAAGCTTGGAGTCAAACTCCAGGCCGGTCTCCATCATCTTCCAATCGATCTCACTGGCAACCACGCGAGCGCGGTAGCGGTCGGCAATCATCTGTGCACCACCGTAATGATCGCCATGACCATGGGTGATCAGCACGTAGCGGATCTGTGCCGGATCGAGCCCAAGACGGCGCATACCGCCCAAGATCAGTTCGGTGGCTTCCTTGGTGTTGTTCAACGCATCGATGAGGATGAGGCCTTCACTGGTCTTGAGCACCCAGGCGCTGACCCAGGCCGAGCCCACGTAATAAAGGTTGTCGAATGCCTGTCCCGGCTCGGGTGGTGGTTGGTTGATCAGCTTGGCCAATCCCTCGTCCATGGCCGCACTGGGCGTGGCACGCACAGCAGGCTGCGGGTTGCAAATGGGCATCAGGAACTTGAGGTCTTCACCAGCGACTTGGCGGGCATTGGCCACAAACTCATCGACCCGACCCTGTGAGGCGGGTGGCTCGGGTGTCGTGGTACAGGCGACAAGTGCGGCAATGGCAGCGCTTGTCAGGGCGAGTGATCTGAACATGTTGTCTCCTTTGATGTTTTCGGTGCGTTACCTGTGTGCGGCTCACGCGCGTCGAATCAGTGTACTGCGGGGCAGCCTGTGTTCCGGGCTTGTTTACCTGGCCTTATTGGCGACGGGAACACGGGAGAGAAAAGAGGGGAAATGCGGGCCAGAGAGGAGAACTGGCAAGACCGAGAA
>CAZHDP010000265.1:0-5203 GCA_964531605.1 uncultured Burkholderiaceae bacterium
CATTTGCGGTCGTCGTCCAGTCCGGCAAAGCCTTGCAGACAGCCCGCAAACGCAGTCCATTTGCTTTTGTTGACCTGGGGCAGGTGAGGGCGGCGGCAAAACAGGCTGACTTGCATGCCCGCTTCCAGCGCGCAAGCGGCATTGTCAAAGGCAGAGGCGCCAGCACCCAGCACGGCAATGTGTGGTTTTTGTGATCCTGATGTGGCCTTTTCGCTTGTCAGGTATGACTTCATTGCTTCGAAATCAATAGCATCAGCGCTGTGCAATATACGTGCATGAGCCTGTGCTTGCAACGCAGTGAGCGAGGGGTACTGAGGCCAACGTGGCGCGCCTGAGCCATCTCGACCCAGGGCCAGTACGAGCTTGCGGCAGTACAGCAAGGATGCTTCGCCCTGGCATTGCAAGCGGACTTGAAGCAAGCCTGGGTGGTTCGGATCGTCATTGACCTCCAGCAATTGGGTGTCGTTGCGGATGGGCAGCGCTGCCGTGTCTCGCACCCAGAGCAGGTAATCGCGCCAATCAAGCCGCCCGATCTTGTGCAAGCCCGCCCACCCAGGCGTGTCCGGGGCAAAGTTGCTGTGGTTGCCTTTGCCGTGCTGCGCCTCGTACCAAGCGCGAAAGGTCAGAGACGGCAGACCTAAATCAGGGCCCGTGAGGTGTTTGGGGCTGCGCAACGTGAGCATGCGCGCAAAGGTGCCCCAAGGGCCCTCACTGCCTCTGGGGCTTTTGTCAATCGCGCGGACGTTGCCAATGCCTTCGTTCAACAGCGCCATCGTGACCGTTTGCCCACACATGCCGCCCCCGGCAACCAACACGTCCAGCACGGCGGTGCCGTCGGGTGCTGTTTGTGGCGGCACCCAATTGGCTGGCGGCAGGTTCAGCAGTTTCAAGTCTGCACGCGCCCTGGCGGTGAGGTCCTGCAATGCGGCGGTGTTGCGCGGGCTTTGGATGTGTTGTGGCGGAACGGGCAAGAAGGAAGTGTTCATCCCCAAACGATAATCCATTTGTGCTCCTTGTTTGAGCCCCATTCTCAGGATTTGAAGGATCGTCACCATGGCTTTTGCGGCAGATCAAATGCAAACCCCTCGGCCAGATGGCTCGCGCCCAACGTTGGACTGTTACTACAGCCTGTCGTCGCCATGGGCGTATTTAGGCGGGCCTGCGTTGGCCGACATCGTTCGCCGTTACCACGTGAACCTGGTGCTCAAACCCTATGACTTTCAGGCCGTGGTGCCACACACCGGCGGCATCCCGCTCAAAACGCGTCCCGACGCGCGGCGCAGTTACCACGCCTTGGAGTTGGCCCGTTGGCGCGACTACCTGGGGATGCCATTGACGTTGGAGCCAGCCCATTACCCCAAGGGCGTGGCCACCGACCCGAACTGGAACAAATACCCCGGTTGGATGGTGATTGCGGCTCAGCACCTGCACCAACAAGGTCTGGGTCCCGATGCCTTCACGCTCTCGCATGCCTTGTTGCGGGCTTTGTGGGTAGAAGAGCAAGACACTTCTTTGCCCGCCGTTCGCATCGCCGTGGCCCAGGCCAACGGCTATGACGGTGCTGCCTTGCATGCGCTGGAGAAGGCCGACAGCACCCAGGTGATCTACCGGCAGTTCAGCCAAGACGCGATCGACCAAGGGATTTTTGGATCGCCTATTTTTGTGTTCGATGGCGAACGTTTTTGGGGACAAGACCGCTTGGTGTTTGTCGAGAGGGCATTGGCACAGCGGGCTGTCTTTGGCGCAGATGCAAAGCGCTGAACGTCCTGTTGAGCGCGACATCGTCCTGGTGGGCGGTGGGCACAGTCACGTGGGTGTGCTCAAGCGGTTTGGGATGAGGCCAGAACCCGGTGTACGCCTGACCGTCATTTGCACGGACGTGCACACGCCGTATTCAGGCATGTTGCCCGGTTATGTGGCCGGGCATTACAGCTACGACGATGTTCACATTGACCTGAGCCGATTGGCCGTGTTTGCAGGGGCTCGCCTGTACCGCGACAAGGTGGTGGGGATCGACCGTGTGGCTGGCACCGTGCTGTGCCGAGAGCGTCCCCCGGTGCCCTACGATCGCTTGTCGATCAACATCGGATCAACCCCTCAGGTGACGGGTGTGCCAGGGGCTGCAGACTTGTCGACACCGGTCAAACCCATCACGCAATTCAACCAACGGTGGTTGGCTTTGCTGGCGCGTGTGCGAAGCCATGTCGCTGGGCCTTTGCGGGTCGCGGTGGTGGGCGCCGGGGCGGGCGGCGTGGAGTTGCTGCTGGCGATGCAATACCGTTTGCGCCGTGAGTTGATGGCCGCAGGGCGAGACCCCGCGTTGTTGGTGTTTCATTTGTTGGGTGCCGGCCCGGTGGTCTTGCCCACGCACAACCCCGGTGTTCGTGAGCGCTTTCGTCGGGTGTTGTCCGAGCGTGGCGTTCATGTCCACTTGGGTTCTCGGGTCTTGACTGTTGAACCCGGCCAGTTGCACTGCGCCAATGGCCTGACGGTGCCATTTGACGAGGTGATGTGGGTGACGCAGGCCGGTGGCGCTTCGTGGCTTCAAGGCACAGGACTGGCGCTGGACGACCAGGGGTTCATCAAGGTCAACGGTCAGTTGCAAAGCCTGAGCGACCCCCATGTGTTCGCCGCAGGTGACATCGCCGCGCTCGCGCACCCGTGGGTCGAAAAAGCGGGGGTCTTTGCGGTGCGCCAAGGGCGTCCCTTGGCGGACAACCTGCGCGCCAGTGTGCGGGGGGAGGCGCTCAAACCCTATCGCCCGCAACGGCACTGGCTCGCGTTGATCAGCACCGGCGATGCCCACGCCGTCGCTTCGCGAGGGCCTCTGGGGGTTGAGGGCGCTTGGGTCTGGCGTTGGAAAGACTGGATCGATCGGCGCTTCATGCGTGCCTTTGCCGAGTTTCCGGTCCCTGCAACCATGGCGAAAGGGGCACTGCCCGGCGAATCGACACAGCTCGCGCTGACGGCCGAAGAGTCTTTGCAAGCGATTTCTGCACTGGCCATGCGCTGCGGCGGCTGTGGTGCCAAGGTCGGCGCCACCGTGCTGTCGCGTGCACTGGGCCGACTGAACGTGGTCCACCGAGACGATGTGCTGGTGGGCTTGCAGTCGCCCGACGATGCCGCCATTGTGCGGGTACCTCCTGGCAAAGCCATGGTGCACACCGTGGATTTTTTTCGCGCTTTCATCGACGACCCCTACCTGTTTGGCAAAGTGGCCGCCAACCATGCGTTGGGTGACATGTTTGCGATGGGCGGAGATGCCCAATCGGCAACCGCCATCGTCACTGTTCCCCCGGGATTGGAATCCAAGGTTGAGGACGTGCTTCACCAAATGATGTCTGGCGCGGTCGAGGTGCTCAATGCCGCTGGGTGTGCTTTGGTCGGCGGTCACACTGGCGAAGGCCGCGAGCTGGCCCTGGGGTTTGCGGTCAACGGTTTGGTCGATGCCCATTTGCATGGTGTGATGCGCAAGGGTGGGATGACGCCGGGGCAGGCGTTGATCCTGACCAAACCCCTCGGCACCGGGTCCTTGTTTGCTGCCCATGCCCAGCTGGGTGCGCGGGGTCGTTGGATTGACCAAGCCTTGCAGTCGATGGTGCAGTCCAATCAACAAGGCGCAGCTTGTTTGCGTGACCACGGTGCCACTGCATGCACCGACGTGACCGGTTTTGGCTTGTTGGGGCATGTGGTGGAGATGACCAAACCCTCTGCCGTGGATGTTGAAATCAACCTGAGCCAGTTGCCGTTGCTGGACGGTGCACTGGAGACGGTGGCGCAGGGCATGGTCAGCTCTTTGCAGGCGGCCAATGTGCGTTTGCGCCGCGCCATTCGCAACCAGGCGGATGTGGCCAACCATCCCCGCTACCCGTTGATGTTTGACCCCCAGACGGCTGGGGGGTTGTTGGCCTCGGTGCCTGCAGCGCGAGCCGAGGCTTGCGTGCAGGCCTTGCAGGCGCTGGGGTATCTGCAGGCTTGTACCATTGGCCGCGTGCTGCCACAGGGCTATGCCCTGGAGCCCGTGACCTTGACGGCAGACCCCAACACGCTGTGACCTCAATCCCCTCGCACCTCTCTGTCTCAAGCCCTCCTGATACCGCCTCTTTGACGAGGTCGCCCACGGTGCTGGTGTTGGCCTCTGGGCGTGGTGAGCGGTTTCGGGCTTCGGGTGGTACCAGCCACAAACTTCAAGCCCTCATGGACGGACAAACGGTGCTGGAACGCACTTTGGCGTCCGTCAAGGCCAGTGGTTTGCCTTGGCACCTTGAGGACGCAGGGCACCCCGGCATGGGTGACACGATTGCGGCTGCGGTAAGGGCCACGCAGCACGCGAGCGGTTGGTTGGTCTTGCCTGCAGACTTGCCCTTGATCCAGCCGCAAACGTTGCAAGCCGTGGCTCAAGCGTTGGCACACGCTGAGGTGGTTGTGCCGTTCCATCAAGGTGTACAGGGACACCCCGTGGGCTTCGCCACGGTGTGCTTTGCTGCGTTGGCTGGCTTGACTGGCGAGAAGGGCGCTGCCGCGGTGGTCAAGTCACGGCCAAGGTTGAGCCTGAACGTGGACGATGTGGGTTGTGTGACCGACATCGACACGGTGGACCAATTGCAAGCAGCGATCAGCCTGCTCACCCGTCCGCGCCCTTCGTGAGCGCGGCTTGGGGTTCAGGGGACGGCAATGACCCCGCAGGCAATGCGGGCGCCAGAATTCCCGGTGGGTTGGGTTTTGTAGTCATCGGGGTCTTTGTGCACGATCACCGATCGACCCAAAATGCTGTTGGGACCGTCGGTCAGCGTCACGCCAGTCAGTTTGAAGCTCGTTGAGGCGTAGCCTGAGGCATCTGCGACCAGGGCGGGCATGTCACCGGCATGCTTTTCACCATGTTGAGGCCCATGTGCGCTGCCCGTGGGGTTGAAATGGCCACCGGCACTGGTGCCGTCCATGGCTGTGCAGTCACCCTTTTCATGAATGTGAAAACCATGTTCTTGGTTGGCTCCGAGCCGTTGAGCACTGACATTGACCATCACATAACCGTCATGCTGCACAAATTTCACAGTTCCTGTGACTTTGGTGTTGCTTCTTGCGCCCAAGTGGGCTCCGGCTACCATTCCTACGCCAGGTTTGGGAGGTGCCGCACAGGCTGTCAGCAGCAGCAAAACAGGGAGTGCGGACATTGAAAATCGACGCAAAATCATGAAGTTCTCCG
>CAZHDP010000266.1:0-5199 GCA_964531605.1 uncultured Burkholderiaceae bacterium
GTCCCCAAGTTTGACGGCTTACCTGTTGCCAGTCTGATGCCGTCAACCCTGCCTTTGGTCGGGTCAAAGGCAAGCAAGCAGGGTATCGTGGTGTCCTGGGCGTCCCATCTGGATGAGGTGCGCGAGGCGCAACGCTTGCGTTACCAGGTATTTGCAGGCGAGATGGGGGCGCGGCTGACCGGCTCAGAGCCAGGCCACGACATCGACCTGTTTGACGACTATTGCGAACACTTGCTCGTGCGAGACCAGGCGTCTGGCGATGTGGTCGGCACCTATCGCGTGCTCACACCGGCCCAAGCGAAACGGGTGGGCAGCACCTACAGTGACACCGAGTTTGACCTGACCCGTTTGAGGAGTCTGCGTGACCGGATGGTGGAGTTGGGGCGCAGCTGTGTGCACGCTGACCACCGCCACGGAGGTGTGATCCTTGCCTTGTGGGGCGCCTTGGCAGAGTTCATGGAGCGCAACCAACTCGACACGATGATCGGGTGCGCCAGCATCCCGATGCAATGCCACGGTTTGGTCAGTGGCCAGGCCGCCGCAAGCATTTGGCACCAAGTCAAGCAGACGCACCTGGCCGCTATCGAGTACCACGTGCGCCCCAGGTTGCCATTGCCCGTCGAGCAATTCGATCACAGTGTTGTCATCGAGCCACCTGCGCTCATCAAGGGCTATTTGCGCTTGGGTGCCAAAGTGCTGGGCGCGCCGGCATGGGACCCAGATTTCAATTCAGCCGATTTGCCAATGATGATGCGAATTCAGGATTTGCCGTCACGCTACCGTAAACATTTCAAAGACCAAAGCCCGGCGGTGCTGTGATGCGGATGGCCTTCTCTGAACTCGGCGCGCAGACGGCCTTTTGGAAGTCGGCGGTCAATGTAGACGCTGACGGAGGGGAGGCCGATCAGGAGGAATCACCGTCGAGACCTCACCGTTTTCGGAGCATCTTCATTTCTGACTTGCATCTGGGTACGCCAGGCTGTCAAGCAGAGGCGTTGTTGGCCTTTCTGCGGGAATACCCCAGCGATAACCTGTACCTGGTCGGCGACATCGTTGACGGATGGCAGTTACGGCGCAAGTGGTACTGGCCTCAAGCCCACAACGATGTGGTTCAAAAGTTGTTGCGACGGGCTCGAAAGGGCTGTCGTGTGGTGTACGTTCCTGGCAACCACGACGAGTTTGCGCGTGGGTTTGTCGGTCACCAGTTCGGTGGCATCGAAGTGCTTGAAGAAGCTGTTCACGTGACCGCTGATGGTCGTCGTTTGTGGGTCATCCACGGCGATTACTTTGACAGCGTGATCCAGTGTGCCAAATGGTTGGCCTACCTGGGCGACACGCTGTACGAATTCACTCTGCGTTTGAACCGGCATTTGAACCACCTGCGCGGTCGATTTGGGCTGCCGTATTGGTCGCTGTCTGCTTACTTGAAACACAAGGTCAAAAAGGCCCTGAATTACGTGACGGATTTCGAAGTCGCGGTGGCCACCGAGGCCCGGCGCAGAGGCCACCATGGTGTGGTTTGTGGCCACATCCACCGTGCCGAAATGCGCGACATCAAGGGTACGCTGTACTGTAACGACGGTGACTGGGTCGAGAGTCGCACAGCGTTGGTAGAACATGCCGATGGCACCTTGGAAATCGTGCATTGGAAGGCAGATCAACCCGTGACTACTGGTGTAAGCGTGCCGGTGAAACAAAGCGCGTTGGTGTGACGGCTTTCGCGTGTTGGGTGATGGCGTGGAGCGCACGATGAGCCGCAGCTTTGGATGGCTGTTGTCTGTGCAGTTCATCGCCGCGTTGGCCGACAACACCTTGTTGATCGTGGCCATTGCGCGCTTGATGGAACTGGCTGCCGAGCCTTGGACGGTTCCCCTGCTGAAGCTGTCCTTTGTGTTTTCGTATGTTTTTCTGGCCCCTTTTGTCGGGCCCATTGCCGATGCTTGGCCCAAAGGAAGGGTCATGTTGAGCGCCAATTTTCTGAAGCTTGGCGCGGTGTTGCTGATTGCTTGGGCAGACCGCCCCATGCTGGCGTTGGGGTTGGCGGGGCTTGGGGCTGCGATCTACGCGCCGGCCAAATATGGCCTGATGTGTGAGTTGTTGTTGCCCTCGCAGTTGGTTCGTGCCAATGGCTTGATTGAGGCCTGCACGGTGTGCGCCGTGGTCCTGGGCACGGTGTTGGGAGGGCTGTTGATCAGCCCATGGTTCGTTGACCAAGTTGTCGCCGCTGGTCTCGCGTCACTTTGGGACATGCCCTTGCCGACCGCGCTGCAGCCCGCCCTGGTTGTCGTGTCCTCCTTGTATGGACTGGCCGCGCTGCTCAATGTATTGGTGGCAGACAGCGGTGCTCGGTATCCGTCACATGCGAACCACCCGATGGGCATTGTGAAGCGCTTTTGGGCTGAGAACCAAGCGCTTTGGCGAGACCCTCTGGGCAACGTGTCCATGGCGGTCACGACCGTGTTGTGGGCCGTGGGTGCGACGTTGCAACTGTTGGTGCTGCGCTGGGCTGAAGAAGCTTTGGGTTTGGGTTTGGACCGGGCTGCCTATTTGCAGGGCATCACCGCCCTGGGGGTCATTGTGGGTGCCGCATTGGCCAGCCGTTGGGTCACCTTGGGCGGCGCCACCCGCGTGCTGCCCCTGGGGGTCGTACTGGGTTTGGCCGTGCCCTTCATGAGTGGCGTGTCCAGCGTTCCAGTCGCTGCGGCGCTGTTGACGCTGGTGGGCATGATGGCTGGCTTTTTTGTGGTGCCCATGAATGCTTTGCTGCAACACCGTGGGCATACCTTGCTGACGGCAGGTCGTTCGATAGCGGTTCAGGGTTTCAATGAAAACGCAGGTATCTTGGTGATGCTGATGGCTTACGCCGGTTTGACTGCCCTGGACATCCCTCTGTCGTGGTTGATCTGGTGTTTTGGTTTGGCTGTGGCCGCGGTGATGGGATGGATTCTCAGGGCACATCGACTCGAAAACGTCACGCTGCTGTCACACCGTTGAGATGTTCTGTCACTAAGCTGAACAGCGTGAACACACCTGCCCACACTCCCGTTGAGCCCGTCAGTCTGCTGTCTACCAAGCTGCGTGTTGCTTTGGTCACCGAGACGTTTGCTCCCGAAATCAACGGGGTTGCCATGACCCTGGGTCACCTTGTTCGAGGACTGTCCCTGCGAGGCCATGCCGTGCAGTTGATCCGGCCCCGACAAACCAGGACGGATGTACCCATGAGCGCGAACGGTGTGACCGAGGTGTTGGCCGTGGGCGTGCCCATTCCCAACTATGGGGGCTTGAAATTCGGTCTACCCATGGGCAAGCGTTTGGAGCGGTTGTGGCGTGAGCAGCGGCCAGACGTTGTTCACATCGCTACTGAGGGCCCATTGGGTTGGTCTGCATTGGCTGTTGCACGCCGGTTGAAGTTGCCGGTCACCAGCTCGTTTCATACCAATTTCCACAGCTACTCGGGGCATTACGGACTGTCGCTGTTGAAGACGCCCATTGAAGCCTATTTGCGCAAAGTGCACAACGACACCCTGGCCACATTGGTCCCGACACGCACCTTGGTTGGACAGTTGACTGGCCGTGGCTTTCGCAATGTTCGTTTGATGTCACGTGGTGTTGCCACTGACTTGTTTCAGCCATCGCGACGCAACAACGCCCTTCGCGCCGCTTGGGGCGTCGGTGATGATGATGTGGTGGTGTGTCATGTGGGGCGCCTGGCAAAAGAAAAAAACATCCATTTGGTGCTGTCCAGTTTTGCTGCGATCAAGGCGCGGTGTCCCTCTGCGACCTTGGTGTTGGTGGGCGATGGGCCTTTGCGTGAGCAGGTTCAGCGTGACTGTCCAGAGGCGATTTTTGCCGGTATGCAAACGGGTGAGTCGCTGGCTGAGCATTACGCCAGTGCAGACTTGTTTTTGTTTCCAAGCCTGACCGACACCTTTGGCAATGTGGTGCCTGAAGCCCTTGCCAGTGGTTTGTGTGTGGTGTCGTTCAATCAGGCGGCAGCGGCTGAGCTCATACAAGACGGCTACAACGGTCGCACCGTGGCATCGGGTGATGTCTCTTCATTTGTTCAAGCGGCCACGACCTTGGCCGCAGACCCTGTGTTGCGTGACGCCATGCGCGGTGCGGCACCTCACAGCGTGTCGCACCTTGCGTGGTCAGAGGTGGAAGAGGGCTTTATCCGAACATTGTGCGAGGTTGTGGCAGCGCACCACACGGCTCAACGCGAGTCGGCACGTGGCCCTGCAGTCATTGCGGCCTGATGTCAGGAACGCGCATCAATGCTTGCCCCGCACGCACCACAACGCCTTCTTCGATACCCGAGGCCATGGTGAAGCCCTTTGGTGCAAACACGATGATGGTGGAGCCATGCTGAAACCAGCCCATTTCCTCGCCTTTGGAGAGCGTGGCGTCGCAAGGTAAAACAGCTTTGCCGCGGTAGTTCATGTGAAGCAAGACATTCAAAAAATGCAAGCGAATGCTGGCCACCAGTATGGCCGCCACCGGAACCAGCGTGATGCGGTGTCCCGTCGACTGCAGTGTCGCCGTGATGATGGCGCGTTCATTTTTACAAAACAGGCGCTCCACTCTTTTCAGTGCTATCGGGTTCACGTTCCACGTGTCTCCAGACACGTAAGTGACCTGGGTGACCTGGCAGTCGCTTGGGGCATGAAATCGGTGGTACATGCTCGATGTCAGCCGCAAGGTGACGTAACTGCCATTGCGGTAAGTGTCAACCAACTCGGGGTCACCCAGCAAGTCCAACAGGGTGTACGGAAACCCTTTGGCCTGGATCAACTGTGTGCCATCGATGCGGCCAAATGCCCCAACGATGCCATCGCTGGGGCTGGTCAATGCCAGCGGGTGGTTGTCTACGGGTCTGGCGCCTGTTTTGAGCTCGCGGGTGAAGCAGGCGTGAAGGCTGGTGAATGTGCTTTGACGCGCCTCGCTCAAGTCGAGATCGGTGAACAAGCGCCAAGCCGCAATCGATGCACGACACACCCAGGGGTGCTCAATCTTGCTGAACCATCCCATGAATTGCGTGGCCCATCGGCGAGGAATTCGATTGGTCAGCAAAAAGTTGACGTCCTCATTTTGAATCAGTTGTTGAAGTGTGTTGCGAAGCGACATGTGTGTCCTATTCAGTTGACAGGTAACAGGAGAATTCAGTGATCGAAACCATCAGCCTTTACGCCCTCGGCAGCG
>CAZHDP010000267.1:0-5162 GCA_964531605.1 uncultured Burkholderiaceae bacterium
CACGCCAGTCTGCACATGGTGGACTTTCATGTACGGGCGCAGGTTGCTGCACAGGTCGTGGGCCGCCACGGTTTGACCGATCGAGCAGATGTCGTCACGTTCGCCCTCGACCGTCATGAGCGCGGTCTTGCGGATCGCCCTGGGGTTGACCAAGCGACCTCGGTAAGTGAGTGTGCCCGCCGCCAGGTCGTAGGTTTGGAAGACCTTTTCAACCGTTTCAAGGTAGAACTCGGCGGGTAAGTCGTTCACGGCCAGGTACTCATCGTAAAACGTTTGAACGGTTCTGGCTTGGTCGAGGTCGCCGTCTACCAAGTGCCGGTACATGTCTCGGAAGGCCTGTTTGTGGCGGTCCACATTCATGCTGAGGAAGGCACTGAGCTGCACGAAACCGGGATACACACGGCGCATGAAGCCAGCATGGGGCATCGGCACATGGCTGATCAGGTTCTTTTCAAACCATTCGATGGGTTGGCTGGTGGCCAGTTTGTTCACTTCGGTGGGATTGATGCGGCAGTCCACTGGGCCCGCCATCAGCGTCAGGCTCTTGGGCTGGCAGGGGTTGTCGTCTTCGGCCATGAGGGCGGTGGCAGCCAGCGCGGCCACGCAGGGTTGGCAGACGGCGACCACGTGCACGCCGGGACCCACGGTCTCCATGAAGGTCATCATGTGTTCAATGTAGTCGTCCAATCCAAACGTCCCATGGGCCAGTGACACGTCGCGGGCGTTGTGCCAATCGGTGATGTACACCTCGTGGTCTTGCAGCAAGGTGCGCACGGTTTCGCGCAGCAAGGTGGCAAAGTGCCCAGAAAGGGGCGCGGTCAGCAACACCTTGGGTTGGGTGGGCATGCCAGCGGGCAACTCGCGCTTGAAGTGCAACAACGTGCCGAAAGGCAGTGTGCGAACGATGGACTCGGTCACTGGCACCGCTTCTGTGCCCACCGTCACTGTGTTGATGCCATAGCTTGGCCGTGAGTGGGTGAGGCGCATGCGCGAGAACACCTCCATCGCCGACGACATGCGGCGCAGCCCGCTCGCGGGGGTGGTGCAGGGCCAAAGCAGTGCGCTTGTGCCTTGGGCCGCCAGCCGCAAGGGTGACATCAGGTCGGACTGAAGTTGGTAGGCCTGATACAGCATGGTGTTCCCTGTGTTCCATTCAGGCACCAGGCCTGCATGGCGTCATTGGAGGCAAGTTACGGGCCAACACGGTGGTGGCGGTAGCGAGCTTGGGCATCATGGTCGATGGCACAAGCCTTGCGTGGCTCAGGGCGCGAACCTTGTATTCGCGCCTCTTTGACAAGCCAGGAGCCTCCCCATGAGCAAAGCAGTATTGACGATCAGCAGCAAGAACTACGGTGCTTGGGCCTTGCGCGGTTGGTTGATGGCCAAGTTGGCGGGGTTGGATTTCACCGAGCATGTCATTTCACCGGACGATCCTGCGATGAAAGCCGAGATGCTGTTGCTGTCGTCCAGCATGTTGGTGCCGTCGTTGCAGCACAACGGCATCAAGGTGTGGGACACCTTGGCCATCGGTGAGTACCTGCATGACATCAAGCCCAAGGTTCTGTTGCTGCTGTCGGATCTGAAGGCTCGCTCGCACTGTCGGGCCATTTGTGGCGAGATGCACTCGGGCTTCACGTCGCTGCGCGCGGCACTGCCCATGAACATCAAAGCGCGTTTTCCGGGTTTCAAGGTGTGGTCGCGCGCGCAGTCCGACATCGACCGCATTGTTGAGATTTGGCGCGATTGTTTGCAGACCTACGGCGGCCCCTACCTGTTTGGCCCCAAGCCGTGCATTGCCGATGCCATGTACGCCCCGGTCGTGACCCGATTCCTCACCTACGACATTGCGCTCGACGAGGTCTGTGCCGCCTACAGCCAGCACATCATGGCCATGCCTGCGATGCAGGAGTGGGTGGCTGGCGCGAACGCCGAGCCCGACGACATTGACGAGCTCGACGCTGAGTTTTAAGCACTCACTTTGAAGTGCCCAGCGTTCAAACCCAAGGGGTGGGCGCGGGGATGGCGCACACCGGTTCAACGTCCACGGTTTTGAAGTCGGCGGGGGACACGATTTCAAGGTATTCCATGTCCGGCGAGTAGTCGAACAGGTAGTGTCGAATGCCGGGGCGTTGGTGCACCACATCGCCTGCCTGCACCAGGGTGACTTGGTCTTCGTACATGAATTTGGCCCACCCTTGGGTCATGATCACGATCTGAAAATCAGCCTCATGGCGGTGCCATCCGGTGCCCGTTTCTGGTGCCATGTTGGCTTTGACCAGATGGGCAATCACCTTGCCATGTGTGGCTTCGGCAACACCCAAATCACGGTAAAGGAAGAAGTCTCGCAGGCCACCTGGCTTGAACGACGTGTCTGTGGGTTTGACGTGAGAAAAATCGGTCTGACTGGTCAAAGCGGACATGGAAACCTCCTGTGGTTGAAGCCGTTACGCAGCAAAAAATGCTGCAATGCAACAAGCAGGAAATGGGCCTGATCAGCGGGGCGCCGGTACGTAATCCACGACCACCTGACTGCTGGAGTCCAAGATCGCCGTCGCGGCGCGCAGGTTGCGGTCGTAACGCACCAGGCGCATGGTGGTGGGCTCAATCCACAGGTGCCCGTGGAAGCGGCCGCGCAGGCCGTTGACGAAAGCGCTGCCTTCCATTTCGACCTTGTAGGTTTTCAGTTTGGCCCCAGGGATCTCCAGGTCTTCGAGCGCCACGGTCTTGAAATTCACGTTGACGGTGGCCGTGTAGTTGTAGATGCGATTTTGAAAAACCGAGCGCCATTTTTTACCCAAGGTGATGTCTGCGGGGACCATCTGGATCGGTGGGTCTTTCTCGCCGGAGTCGTCTTTGATCAAGCCGCCCATCTGGTTGTAGACCGTGGTACCGCCGTTGATTTCTACACGGTCATTGGTGGCCAAGGTGACCCGTTGCAGCTCTCGTGTTGCGTTCTTGGTCAGCAAGTCGGTGGTGATCAGGGTGTATTGGTCACCCAGTGCGTAACGGTTGGTGCCGCTGGCCAAGGCCACCACCGCATCGGGCCGGGCCTGGGCCACCAACAAGGGCTTTTGCAATTGGTCAGCGCGGAACTGTGCGATTTCGCTGACAAAGCCACTCGGGTAGCGTTGCAGGAAGTTGAAAAAATCTGTGGCATTGGCAGAGGCCTTGATGCGGTCCCATTCGGCCTTTTCGGCGTTATAGCGTTGTAACCGCACCGATTCGCTGTCGGGCTCGGCTTTGGCAAAGCCTTTGTCAAAAGTGAATTCTTCGTCAACGTTGGAGCTGTCTGCCGGCACTTGGCGACCTGCACTGGCCTGGCGCACTTGGATCTTCACGCGTTTGAAGACGTCTTCAAGGCGAGCAATGGGTCGCTTGAGTTCGCGCAGCAAAAACTGGGTGTAGAGGCCATTGGCCGAACGCTCGTCGCCATCGTCGGCAATGTGGCCAGGTGCAGTGGCAAAGGCCATGAACGTGCCCGGTGGCGCGTCGACCGGGGCGAGCCCTTTGGTGGCGAGTTGGTTGTCAAAGGGGTTGTCGCGGCAGGCATCGAGGACCACCACGTTCAGGCGGTTGCCAGCGGTTTTGAAGGCAGAGAGCACCTGCCCCACGTCGACCGTTTGTAGCGGAATGTCGTCCTCTTTGGCCAGCCGTGCATCCACTGGCACCATGAAGTTACGCCAGTCATATTGGACGCCATGACCGGCGTAGTACAGCATGCCGACACCTTGTTTGCCTTTCAAGGCATCTTGCAAGGTGGTGATGGCTTGGGTGATGTCGGTGCGCTGCCCATCGTTCACGTGGATCACCTTGAAGCCCAGGCCTTTCAAGGTGTCGGCCATGGCCCGAGCGTCGTTGCTGGGGTTGAGCAGCTTGAGCTTGCCGGGGTAACCCGCATTACCAATCACCAGTGCCACGCGCACATCGCCCGGTGCTTGCGCGGCGGCGCAGAAGCACAACAGGGCGGTGGCCAAGAGCCAAGATTGAGGGCGGATCATGCGGAATGCTCCATGTCCGCCCGATGCTATCAGGCCGCTCAAGCCGGGCGGCGTGCCCTCACTTGATGAAGCGGACCTGTGCGTTGATGCGTTCCAGAATGGGCTTTTTCTTTTCGTTGAACACCGCTTTGTTTTCTTCGATCAGGTTTTTGCCTTTGGTGTCGATCGAGATGATCAGCGGACCGAACTCTTTCACGCGGTTGACCCACAAGGTCTCGGGCATGCCCAGGTCTGTCCACTCGGCGGCCTCGATTTTTTCCACCTGAGTGGCCGCCAACACGGCACAGCCACCGGGAAAGATCGCGTGCACCGCTTTGTTTTCCAAACAGCCCTGCTGGGTCTCAGGCCCCATGCCACCCTTGCCCACGATCAGCTTGACGCCGGTTTGTTCAATGAAAGCTTTCTCAAACTTTTCCATGCGCATGCTGGTGGTTGGGCCAATCGACACCATCTCGTATTCGCCATCGTCTTTTTGGCGAACGATCGGGCCAGCGTGAAAAATCGCGCCGCCCTTCAAGTCCACCGGCAAGGGGCGACCCAGCTCGATCAAGCGGCGGTGGGCCACGTCCCGGCAGGTCACCAGGGTGCCGCTCAGGTACACCACATCCCCGATGTTCAGGGCTTCGAGGTCTTCGTCTTTGAGGGGGGTGGTCAGTATTTTTTTCACAATGCAAATCCTTGGTGCGAGATGACTTCGTACGACAGGTCGGCGCGGATCTTGATCTTGCCGCGACGGTGAGCCCAGCAGCCGGTGGACACGGCCACCCCGATGGTGGACGGGTGGCGTGCAGAGGATTCGATGTTGACCCCCATCACGCTGTTGTTGCCGGTCAGGCCCTGTGGCCCCAAGCCCAGTTCGTTCAAGCCATCGGTCAGCAGCTCTTCCATCAACGCTGCGTTGTCGTTGCTGTGGCGCGAGGTCACGGGCCGCAAGATTGCCTTTTTGGACAGTCGCGCAGCGGTCTCGGCCGAGGTCGAGACGCCCACACCCACCAGCAACGGTGGGCACGCGTTGACCCCTCGTGAGGTGATCACGTCGAACACGAATTCGGCCACCCCTTCGTAGCCTTGGCCGGGCATCAGCACCTTGGCCGCACCTGGCAAGGTGCCACCGCCGCCGGCCATGTAGACGTCGATGACCACGCTGTCGTCACCGGGTACGAT
>CAZHDP010000268.1:0-5160 GCA_964531605.1 uncultured Burkholderiaceae bacterium
CCTCAGCCCTGAAGAGGCGCAGGCGTGGGAGGACCACCGTGCCAGACGCCTGTTTGAAGGCGAGGGCGGAGCCCGCACCATCGATCAGCTGACCGAAGAAATCGACACCTTGTCTGAGCAGGCTGACGAGCGGGCAGAAGCCCTGCTTGGCGCGCTGTACGATTACATGGAAATGATTGCCCCTGCACAGTGACAAATGGTCACTCCTGTGCGCTTAATTTGAGAGAAAGTCATGACATCCCCAACCCTCGGATTCACCACCGACATTGTCCACGGCGACCGCCAATTTGGCGTCGAGCACGGCGGCGTGCACAAGCCCATCCACACCTCGGTGCAATACGGTTTTGACAAGGTCGAAGACCTCATTGGCGTGTTTCAAGGCACGCTCAAAGGCGGCTACAACTATGCCCGGCAGGGCACGCCGACCACTGCCGCCTTGGAAGCCAAGCTCACCAAAATGGACCAAGGCGTGGGTGCTGTGAGTTTTGCCACAGGCATGGCCGCGATCACCGCCTTGTTTTTGACCCTGCTGAAGGCTGGCGACCATCTGGTGTCCAGTCAGTTCGTGTTTGGCAACACCAACAGTCTCTTGGGTACCTTGGGTGACTTGGGCGTGGCTGTCAGCAAAGTCGACGTGACCGCCGTGGCCCATGTGGCGCAAGCCCTGCGCCCTGAGACGCGCATGGTGTTTGTCGAGACCGTGGCCAACCCCGGTACACAGATCCCTGACCTCGAAGCCATCGGCGCTTTGTGCCGCGAAAAAGGCATCCTGTTTGTGGTGGACAACACGATCTTGTCCCCCGCGCTGTTTCTGCCCAAGGTCGTAGGTGCTTCGCTGGTGGTTCACTCTTTGACCAAGACCATCGGTGGCCACGGCAATGCCTTGGGCGGCGTGGTGACCGACACGGGGTTGTTTGATTGGTCGAGCTATCCCAACATTTACGAGGCCTACCGCAAGGGGGACGCCAAGCAATGGGGCCTCACGCAGATTCGCAAAAAGGGCCTGCGCGACATGGGCGGCACCTTGTCTTCCCAGCACGCGCACTTGATCAGCGTCGGTGCTGAAACCGTGGCCCTGCGGGTGGCCCATTCCAGCGCTACCGCGATGGCGTTGGCCGAGTTTTTGGCAGCGCACCCCGCCGTGGCCAAAGTGCATTACCCCATGCTGCCGTCGCACCCGCAGCATGCCATCGCGAAAAAGCATTTCAAGGCAGGGTCATGGTTGATGTCGTTTGAGTTGCGCAACAGCGAAACCTGTCTGGACGTGGTCAACCGCCTGAAGTTGCCGATCAAGGCCACGGGGCTGGCTGACAACCGCACCCTCATCATTCCTGTGGCTCACACCATTTTTTGGGAGGCTGGGGCTGCCGTGCGCGCCTCCATGGGCATCAGCGACGGCATGATGCGCTTGTCTGTGGGCTTGGAAGATGCCGCCGACCTGATCGCTGACTTCGAACAGGCCCTGAGCGGCGCTTGACAGCAGGGGGGTAGAGCACCCCCGTGCTGTGTCAGACCTTCAGCGTCACTGATTGAGGGTTTTCTGCCACGTACTGGCGCACGATGGCTTCAAAGCTTGCATCGGGTGTCAGACCCATGGCGCGGGCGCGGGCAGCGTCCACTTTGCCGGGCCAGCTGTTGACCAACTTGGCAATGGCTGCGTCAGGTTCCCAGTCCAGCAAGTCCGTGCCGGCCGTGCCAGCCACGGCGCCCAGCGCTGCGGCCATCTCGCCCACGGTGGTGTGCAAGGCTGGCAGGTTCACCGCCGTGCGTGCGCCCCACGTTGCATCGTCGACCGATGCCGCGCGCAAAATGCCCTCTACCGTGCGCGCAGGCGAAGCCAATGCCACAGGCGTGTCTGCGCTGACCGGCACTTTGGCGCGGATCCCGGCAAGTGGCTCGCGGATCATGCCCGACAGGAAACCAGAGGCCGCGCCATTGGGTCTGCCAGGTCGAACGCTCACCGTCATCAAACGCACGCTGCGGCCATGCACGAAGCCTTTGCGCGCGTAATCGGTGACCATCTGTTCACCGATGAATTTCTGGATGCCGTAGCTGCCTTGCGGGGTCGGCAAGGTGGTGTCGGTGATCACCTCGGGCATGGGCTGCTCTGGCGAATTGCCAAACACCGCGAGCGAGCTGGCAAACACCAGTGCAGGCCGTTTGCCACTTGCAGTTTGGGCACGGCAGGCTTCGAGCAACTGGTGGGTCGCTGCAAAGTTGCTGCGCATGCCCAAATCAAAATCGGCTTCGCATTCTGCGCTGACCGCTGCGGCCAGGTGAAACACCACATCGGTGTTGGCGGGTACCGCCTTTTGGCTGGCCAACAGGTCATTCAAATCGCCCACCACAGCGCGAATCCGCGCATCGGCCAACAAGTCAGCGGGGGGCTGCGCGCGGTCGACCAACGTCACCGTGGTGATGGCGGCCGCATGCGCACCGCGCAAGCTCAACGAGCCGTTTTGAAGAAGGGTGCGGGCCAACAGCACGCCGACGAAGCCGGCGCCGCCGGTGATGACGATGTTCATGAAATATTCCTGCATCAGGTAGCGACAAGGGCATCAAGTGTATCCCTGGCCTGGGCCGGTTTGGCCTGCCACCCACACGTGGGCGTAAGGCTGCGCAGGGCTGGAAAACACAGCCTCATCCAACGAATGTGTGGCGGCATCCATCACCAGCCCGTCGGCCCGTGCGCCGACCCTGATCCCCGTGATACCAAGCCCAGCAGCCCCGGCACCGGCCTGCACAGCGCAGTCAAACAAGCGTGATGCTGTTGAGCCGCCGTACCGTTGCGGGTCGGCCAGCACATTGCGTTGTCGATGGATCAAGCGTTGTCCGTATTCGGCCAGCCTCAGTTCTTCTCGCCAGTCGCGCGTGACATGGCTGTCTGAGCCGATGGCCATGGGCACACCGCACTGCAACCAGTGAGGCAGGTCGGTCAGCCCATCGCCCAGGTTGGCTTCGGTGCTGGGGCAAAGCACCATGGCAGCACCAGTGCGGGCCACTGCCGCAATTTCTGAGCGGGTGGCGTGGGTGGCATGCACCAACTGCCAACGTGCATCTGTCTCTACGCCTTGACCCAGGCCATTGCACAACCATTCGATGGGGCGCTGACCCGTGGCCGCCAGGCAGTCGTCGACTTCGCCCGTTTGTTCTGCGATGTGGATGTGCAGCGGGGCAGGGCCGTCTTTGCCCGCTTGCCACAGTTCGGCAATCGACTCTGCGCGCGCCGCGCGCAAGGAATGAACCGCTGTGCCCACCGTCACATGCCGCCATCCTTGCCGTCGCGCGTGGCTGCGCACCTCATCTCGCAAGCGCAGCACCGTGGCCACATCGGTGGCAAATCGGCACTGGTCATCGCGCAGTGCCGCTTGTTGGAACCCTGCGCGTTCGTACAGCACAGGCAGCAAAGTCATGCCGATGCCGACATCCACCGCTGCTTGCACCAAGGCCAAGCTCATGTCGATCAAGCTGGGGTAGGGTGTACCACCGGGTTGGTGATGCAGGTAATGGAATTCACAGACCTGGGTGTAGCCGCCCAACCGCATCTCGGTGTAAAGCTGGCGGGCAATCGTGTACATCTGGTCTGGCGTGACGCGCAACGCCAACCCATACATCTGTTGACGCCAAGACCAAAAGTCATCGGCATCCCCTTGGCGGCTCTCGGCTTTTCCTGCAAACGCACGCTGAAACGCGTGGCTGTGGGCGTTGACCATGCCTGGCAGTAAGGCACCGCTCAACACGAGGGCACCGGTAGGGGCCTCGGTGTCTGGCGTGATCGATGCCCAGTTGCCCTCGGCAGAAATGTTCAAGGTCACCCGCTGTTGCCACGCACCGCCCTCGGGGCCGTGTACCCAGGCCTTCGGCGCCCACAGGCTGCGCACAGGCCCGCTCATGCTGTTTTGGCCGTGCTGGCAGGTTGCCAGTCGAGCATGCCTTGCAGCAGTTGACGCAGCAAGGGCTGTACTTGCCCAGCAATCTCAGGGGCCCAAGCGTAGGGCGCTTCTTCACGCATGTACGTGCACCAGCACATTTCGAGCTGCACCGCGTGCACGTGCTCGGCAGGCCGGCCATAGTGGCGCGTGATGTAACCGCCCTTGAAGCGGCCGTCCACCACCTGGGTGTAGCGCGTTTGCTGTGCCAGGATGTGGCTGAGTTTGTCGCGCAGCGTGGCGTCGCAAGCCTGGCCTGAGGCGGTGCCCATGTTGAGGTCGGTCAGCTTGCCCTCAAACAACCAAGGCAACTCGGACTTGATGCTGTGAGCGTCAAACAACAAAGCGTAGCCGTAGATGGATTTCAGTCGCGCCAACTCAGCGCGCAAGGCCGCGTGGTACGGCTGCCAGTACGTTGCCACCCGTTGGGCGATTTCCGCATCGCTGGGGTTGTTGCCGTCTCGGTACAAGGGTTCGCCGGTGAAAAAGCGGGTAGGGCACAGCTCGGTGTTGTTGACACCGGGGTACATGGGGGTGTTTTCAGGGGGGCGGTTCAGGTCTACCACGTAGCGGCTGTGGCGTGGCACCAGCATCGATGCGCCCAGCTCAGACGCAAACGCGTAGAGCTTGTCCATGTGCCAGTCGGTGTCTTCGGCGACCATGGCACGATCATGCAGTTGCGCCCTGACGTGCTCTGGGATGTGAGAGCCCACATGGGGCATGCTGACCAACAGCGGGGTGCTGCCCTGGGTCAACGTGAAAATGTCATGGGGTTGGAGGGAGTCAGTCATGGTGGATCGTCCTGGTGTGCACGTAGGGTGTGCCCGCCTGCACCGTTTGCAAGCAGGGGTTGTGGCCAAACCAATAGGCCAATTCGTTGGGGTGATCGAGCTGCCACACGGCAAAGTCAGCTTGTTTGCCCACCTCCAGGCTGCCGTGCGAACCAGCCAGGCCAAGCGCCTTGGCAGCGTTCACCGTCACACCGCGCAAGGCTTCTTGGGGTGTCAGCCTGAACAGCGTGCAAGCCATGTTCAGCATCAGCAGCAGCGACAGGCCCGGGCACGAGCCTGGGTTGTGGTCGCTGGCAATGGCCATGGGTACACCGGCAGCACGCAAGGCTGGCACCGGTGGCAAATGGGTGTCGCGTAAAAAGTAATAAGCACCCGGCAACAGCACGGCCACCGTGCCCGCCGTGGCCATGGCAGCGATGCCTGACGCGCTGAGGTGCTCT
>CAZHDP010000269.1:0-5159 GCA_964531605.1 uncultured Burkholderiaceae bacterium
CTTACCGCGCGATGGAGCAGCCTGGTAGCTCGTTGGGCTCATAACCCAAAGGTCGGAGGTTCAAATCCTCCTCGCGCAACCAAACAGGGCGTAAGCCAAAAAATACCCACCTTAGGTGGGTATTTTTTTGCGCGCTTGTTTTTGAGATTGATCCTTGGTGAGCAATAGCGCACAAACAAGGGGTCTTTGCCTCGCTTCTCGGTGTTTGCAAGGGCAGAGCGTGTCCTAAGATAGCCCACAACACACGCCAACTGCCACATCACACGCCATGCGCAAAGACGTTCAAGACATCACACAAACATTGGGTGCCCGCTTGATGGCCATTCAAGCAGGCTTGTTGGTCGCAAAGCAGCCTGCCTGTCATCCTGCAGAAATGGACCGTGCATTCGATAAGCTGTTGCAAGGACCTGATGCCCAATTGTTGTATGCCATGTGGACGCGAGAGCAACGTCGAGATTTTCAGCATTACATGATGGCACTGCGCAACAACATTTGTTTGCCCACACCGTCCACGGCCACCGTACCCACCCAGTGATTGGGCTCAGGCGGCACACAGCCGTGTGGTGCATCACGCATTGCAGACCACATCGCCGTCCACTGCGGCAGCGCCGCTTCTCACCAATTCAGACACAAGCTGATCAATCCACGCCAGAATGCCGTGCTCGCTGAAATGAGTTCGGTGTGTATTCACCAGGTGTGGCGTCAACGAAGCCCATTGCAAAAACTGAGCTTTTGGGACCCGTTGCACTTCCAGCAATTTGAACTTGAGCAATACTTTCGCTGCATGGAGCGCATGCTTGCGTGGGTCTCGCACAAACCCATCCAAGCGTTTTCGTGCGTACGTCAAAGAAGTGCTGACGTCCGAAAAAAGAGGGCCATGCCCTGGTATCACGGTCAGCGGATTCAGTGACTCAATCAAGTCCAGTGTCGCTGCGACTTCGTCGTACGCGTCGATGCCATCCAACTCTGGAAACACAACGCCAAAGCCGCGCTCCCACAAGGCATCTGCAGAAATCAACAATCGAAAATCGGGTTGAAAGAGGATCACCGAGTGCGGGTCATGTCCTGGCGCTGCATGGATGGTCCAGGGAAAATCCCCGAGTTGAATCACCGACCCAGACTGCAGCACCCCGTTGATTGAAAAGGGATCGCACCGCTGACCTGTGGGTGTGTAGGTCAGCCCCACGGGGTCCCAGTCACGAACCAGATGCGCCTGTCCGGGCGGAATCAAGGTTTGCATCTCGGGGTACTGTTGTTGCAGTGCCGCGTTACCACCGCAGTGGTCACTGTGCAAGTGGGTGTTGACCAGCAGTTGCAACGGCTGCGTCGTCAACGCCGCAGTGACCAAGTTCAAAGTTTGATCTGCGTGGGTGGCATACCCGCTGTCAACCAAGGCACGGGTTTGGCCCGTGAACAAGATGTTGTTGGCGGACAGCCACCCGCGTTCAAACACTTGAACACCAGGCGGCAAGTCAAAAGGGGCAGAGGTCATGATCTTCAGTCGGTACGTACGCGCTTCACACCTGTTGCATCAGGCTGAGTGGCGCAGTTCACGCCTCAGTATCTTGCCCACATTGGTCTTGGGCAGGTCATCTCTGAATTCAATGTACTTGGGGCGTTTGTAGCCGGTGAGGTTGTCATGGCAGTAGGCTGTGACATCCGCCTCTGACAGATTGGGATCGCTTCGAACAATGAACACCTTGATGGCTTCGCCTTGCTTGTCATCCGCTATGCCCACTGCAGCACATTCGACGACCCCAGGGCACAACGAGATGACATTTTCCAACTCGTTGGGGAAGACATTGAACCCGCTCACAATGATCATGTCCTTTTTGCGGTCAACGATGCGCGTGTAACCTTTTTCATCCATGATGCCGATGTCACCTGTGCGCATGAACCCGTCAGCGGTAAACGCTTTAGCGGTTTCCTCGGCCTGCTGGTAGTAGCCGGTCATCACGTTGGGTCCGCGGATGCAAATTTCGCCTGATTCTCCTACCGGCAATGATCGACCCTCGTCATCCTTGATGGCCAAATCAATGCTGGGCAAGGGCAGTCCGATCGTGCCAGAGAACTCATGGTTGGTGACGGGATTGTTCGTGCCAATGGCAACCGTTTCACTCATGCCCCAGCCCTCGATCATGGGGCAACCGGTGACTTTGAGCCACTGCCGCGCAGTGCCTTCAGAGGCAGCCATGCCCCCCGCTTGAGACACATACAAGGTAGAGAAATCAACGGTTTTGAATTCAGGATGTTGCAACAGCGCGTTGAACAGCGTGTTCACACCAGGCAGCATGTGAAACGGACGCTTCTTCAGTTCCTTGATGAACTTGGCAAAGTCTCTGGGGTTGGGAACCAATGTCATGAACGAGCCCAAACGCATCGACAGCAAACACAGGTTCAGGGCAAAGATGTGGTACAGCGGCAATGCAGCAATGCTGTTGAGCTTGCTCAAATCACCCACGCGCTTCAAGGCGGGCATGAACCAAGCCTCTGCTTGCAACACGCCCGCAACCACGCAGCGGTGCGTCAGAATGGCTCCTTTAGACAGCCCAGTGGTGCCACCCGTGTACTGCAAAAAGGCAATGGAATCCAAGGTTGCAGGGCTGGGTTTCAGCGCTTGATTGGCGCCGGCTTGCAATACTTGTTTGAACGGTGTCACTTGCAGTCCGTTGGTCAACGCCAACTTGTACGGTGGGACCATCTTGGCCAAGTGCCGAACCGCAAAAGTGATCCAGCGACCATACACAGCGCCGAGCAAGTCCCCCATGGAAGCCATGACCACGTGCTTGATGGGCGTATGGGCAATGACCTCAGACAAGGTGTGCGCAAAGTTCTCCAAAATGATGATGACTGTCGCACCGGAGTCCTTGAGCTGGTGCTCCAGCTCGCGTGCTGTGTACAAAGGATTGACGTTCACACACGTATAGCCTGCGCGCAGCACACCGGCCATGCTCACCGGAAACTGAGGTACGTTGGGCAGCATCAATGCAATTCGGGCGTCTTGCGGCAGGCCCAGGCTCTGAAGCCAAACGCCCACGGCGGTTGACCACGTGTCCAGCTCACCATAGCTCATCCATTGGTCCATGCACACCGAAAATGGACTGTTGGCATGTTCGCGAAACGATTCCTCAAACAACTGTCCCAGCGACGCATATTGCTCGGGATTGATTTCGTGCGGCACCTCAGCCGGATAGCTTTTTAACCAGAACCTGTCCATCGTTGACTCCTTTTGGGCGTATTGTCGTGGCCTGCTGCTGCAGAAGTTAGGGGGCCAATCCTAAGGTGGTACGCAGCTGGGTCACGCTGGCGACAAGATCCGCATCAAACAATTGATTCAGCAACGCCGCCTCACGTGATGAGATCAGTTCAAGAAAGCCTGCCACGCCAAGTCGCGTGCCAGACAACGCCCGAAACGTATCGAATCCTTGCTCCAAAAACCATTGCAAATCAGCGAGGTCGGCGGCCCGAGCAGGGCCCCGCATCATGCGCAGCAAATGTCGAAGACCGGGTGTGCGCGTCAATCGACCCAGTGCTGCGCCAATGTCGAGCACGGTGGCCAGTTGCCGCTCTCTGTCGTCACGACGACCCAAGCGTCGCCATGCCTGAACATAGCCCTCAACTGCGGTTGACTGCAACTGGTTTGCGTGCGCTGCAGGCATTGCGCGGTGTTCACGTTTGGCGTTGTCGGCCCACGTTTTGGCCAATGCGACATCCAATGCTTCGGTCAACGCATGCAGTTGTGCCAGTCTGACGGCCAAGGCGCCCACCTGGGCAGGAAACAGCTTTTCAATGGCTCCTGCAATCTTGACAAACTGGGCATCTCGCTCACTGTGGTCCGCAGGGCTGTAAAGCTTGGTCAAGAAAAACTGAGCTGCAACGGCATAGTCATGCTGGGGGTCCCCCAGTACATCGCTGTAGGTGCCGCTGAAGCGTGTCGCTTGCAAGACCTTGACCTGTTGGACGTAAAGGCCCAACGGCGTGTTGGCCTTGGCTTGTGCGCGTAAGTCGGCTACCTGCACAAACGCTTCTCTGATGGAGTTTGCTGTGTTCACGTCACGGAGTCTAGCCCTGCTTGCGTCCGGGGATTGAGAGGTCATTGGCATGCGACAGCCCGTATTCAGGCAAACTCAACACATGCTCAGTCGGATTGTTGTGTTGTCGTTGTTGGCGTGGCCTGTCGTTGCAGGGCTGGGCGCGTGGGTCTGGGGCGAGCCGTTTCAAAGGGGGTTGCTGATCAGCCTTGTCGTCGCGGTTGTGATGGCCTGGTTGCTCTTCGCCATTGAGTTCCTGTGGGTGTACCGCGTCAATCGGAATGCAACATCAGACGTTTCTTCGCCTGATGTGCCAAGGCCTGCACCCGGACTCGCCCTCATCGTCCGCGCTTGGTGGAGCGAAATGACGTGTGCGCTGAAGGTGTTTCTCTGGTGGCAACCTTTCAGATCCCTGGCCGTTGATGATCACTTGCCAGAACGGCCTACCGGTCGACGCGGTGTCGTGTTGATCCATGGGTTCATGTGCAACCGCGGTTTGTGGATGCGATGGTTCCCTGCATTGCGTGAGCGTGGTCATGCCTATGTCGCCGTCAATTTGGAGCCCCTGTGGGGCTCGATCGACAGTTATGTGCCGTTGATTGACGACGCCGTTAAGAAAGTAACGCAAGCCACCGGCATGCCCCCCGTGCTGGTGTGTCACAGCATGGGTGGTTTGGCTGCCCGAGCTTGGCTCCGAGCGGGGCTCAAAACACAAGGCGCCGGGCGACCTATGGTTCGCCGTGCAGAGCGTGTGATCACCCTCGGAACGCCCCATCATGGCACGTTACTGGCCAAGTTGAACGTGCTCACCCTCGTTCGCAACGCCCAGCAGATGCGACAAAACAGCCGGTGGTTGCGCGCCCTGCAAGGGGATGAGGCCGACTACCGCACCGGTGCGGTGCCCTCGCTGGGGGGCAGTGTGTTTGGCCGATTCACCTGCTTTTATGGCAACTGCGACAACATCGTGCTGCCCATGGAAACTGCCACCCTCAGAGGGGCTGACAACCGGCTGGTGTCAGGTGTGCCGCATGTGGCCATGGCACTGGACCCCGTTGTGATGGAGGATTGCCTGGCGCTGATAGAGCGCATTGGCTGAGCCACCGTTGACGACACCCTCCAGGCTCACTG
>CAZHDP010000270.1:0-5132 GCA_964531605.1 uncultured Burkholderiaceae bacterium
TACACCAGCAAAAAGAAAGGCAAGAACACCTATACCTTCAGCACCACAGGTCAGGGGGCGACCTTGTAGTTGGTGTCTTTCACCAGTTTGGCCCATCGCGCCGTTTCTTCGGTCAGCGTGGTGGCGAATTGTTCGGGTGTGCTGTTCACGACCTCGTAGTCAAGTGCCGCCAAACGAGCCCTGATGTCGGGCGTGTCCACGATGCGCGAGACTTCTGCATGCAGGCGCTTCACGATGTCTTTGGGGGTGCCTGCAGGTGCGAGCAAGCCAGCCCAAGAGTTGAAGTTCACACCCGGAAAGCCGGACTCCTGCAACGTGGGCACGTCAGGCAATGCCGGCGAGCGGGTTGCGGACAACACGGCCAGCGGGCGAACCTTGCCCGCTTTGATCATTTGCAAACCGGTGAAGGGATCGATGGTCATGCCAACTTCTCCTGCCACCACGGCACTCATTTGAGGGCCGGTGCCTTTGTAGGGCACGTTGAGGATGTCTGGCGTGCCCGCTACGGATTTGAATTGCTCGCTGACCAATTCAATCATCGCCGTCCCCGTCGATGCGTTCATGGGGCGAGACTTGGACTTGGCCAGCGCCACGTATTCCTGGATCGTTTTGACGGGCAAAGACGGGTGAACGACGATCACGAAACCGATGTTGGCGATTTGAGAAATCGGCTCAAAGCTTTTCAACGCTTCGTAATTCGTTTTGTAGAGCACGGTGTTGAGGGTTTGCGCGCCCGCCGTGTTCATCAGCAAGGTGTAGCCGTCAGGCGCCGCCTTGGCCACGGCTTCGGTGCCTATCATGCCGTTGGCCCCTGCACGGTTGTCTACCACCACTGCCTGCTTCAGTGCGGTGGACAGTTGTTGGGCAATCAAGCGCGCGACGATGTCGGTGGCCCCGCCTGGGGCGTACGGGACAATCATCTTGATCGGCTTGCTGGGGTAGGTGTCGGCATGCACCGACGCAGCAAGGGCAGTCATGGCCGCGGCCAACACAACGAGACGTCTTTTGAACAGCTGCTTCATCACTCAGACCTTCTTTAAAAAAACGACCATGACTTCAGGTGCGCATCAATAGAATGCTTGCAACCCAGTTTGTGCCCGACCCAAAATCAGCGCGTGCACATCGTGCGTGCCTTCATAGGTGTTCACGGTTTCCAGGTTGATCATGTGTCGGATCACATGGTATTCGTCATGGATGCCGTTGCCGCCGTGCATGTCGCGTGCGAGACGGGCGATGTCCAACGACTTGCCACACGAGTTGCGTTTGATCAGGCTGATCATCTCTGGCACAGCTTTGCCTTCGTCCATCAAGCGACCCACGCGCAAGCACCCTTGCAAGCCCAACGCGATTTCGGTTTGCATGTCGGCCAATTTCTTTTGGATCAACTGGTTCTGGGCCAGAGGGCGGCCAAACTGTTGGCGGTCCATGGTGTATTGACGGGCACGGTGCCAGCAGTCTTCTGCAGCGCCCAGGGCGCCCCAGGCGATGCCGTAGCGGGCCTTGTTCAGGCAGCCGAACGGGCCTTTCAGACCGGACACATTTGGCAGCATGTTTTCTTCTGGTACGAACACATCGTCCATCACGATTTCACCGGTGATGCTGGCACGCAGGCTCATCTTGCCTTCGATCTTGGGGGCGCTCAGGCCTTTCATGCCTTTTTCCAAAATGAAGCCACGGATGGCGCTTTGGCCATTGCCTTCGCCCTCAAGCTTCGCCCAGACCACAAACACATCGGCGATCGGTGCGTTGGTGATCCACATCTTGGCCCCCTTCATGATGAAACCACCGTCCACGGGCTTGGCGCGGGTGATCATGCTGGCGGGGTCAGAGCCGTGGTTGGGTTCTGTCAGGCCAAAGCAGCCTACCCACTCGCCGGTCGCGAGCTTGGGCAGGTATTTTTGGCGCTGTGCTTCACTGCCGTACTCGTTGATGGGGTGCATGACCAAAGAGGATTGCACGCTGATGGCGCTGCGGTAGCCGCTGTCGACGCGTTCCACTTCGCGTGCGATCAAGCCGTAGGCCACGTAGCTCAGTCCGGCGCAGCCGTAGCCTTCGATGGTCGAGCCCAAAAAGCCCATCGCACCGGCCTCGTTCATGATTTCGCGGTCAAACTTTTCGTGACGCGCAGCCTGCAGCACGCGGGTTTGCAGCTTTTCTTGGCAAAACTGGTGTGCAGCGTCCACGATGGCGCGCTCGTCTTCGCTGAGTTGTTCGGACAGCATGAACGGGTCTTGCCAATTGAAGGTTGCTTTCATGGGGGAGGCTCCTGTGGTTGAAACTGAAAATTCAGGGTTAAGTCTAGGCCAAATGAGGCCAAATGAGGTCAATACCGCACCGTCAGACCGGTGGGGGTTTGCGGTAAGTTGCGGGGGTTCGGCTGAGCTTGATGGGCGAGCCCAAGCCGGTGTAATCGTCGCCAATCTTGACCACCATGTTGCGGTGGGCCGTGTGGGGGTGCTCCAGGGCTTGCTGCACATTGAGCACGGGCGCACAGGGCACACCGATGGCCATCAAGGCCTCGGCCAAGGCATTGCCATCGAGGGCCGCGAACAGCGACTCCAGCGTTGCCCGTAAAGGCACCCGGTTCACGGATCGCCCACCCGCAGTGGTGTAGCGCTCGTCTTTCGCCAGGTCGGGCACGCCCAAGTGCTGGCTGAGCAAGGTGAACTGGCGGTCATTGCCAACAGCCAAAAACAGGGGAACGGTCGCCGTTTTGAAGGCGTCGTAGGGGTAGATATTGGGGTGGGCATTGCCGGTCAGTTGCGGCAGTTTTTGGCCCTCAAACCAGTTGGGGGCGTGTGGATGCAGCAACGCCAAACCGTTGTCGTACAGGCTCGATTCGATGAATTGACCACGGCCACTGCGTGTGCGTTCTTGCAATGCCAACATGATGCCCAAGGCTGCGTTCAAACCGGTCACCATGTCGACCAGCGGCAAGCCTACCCGCAGTGGCTCACCGCCCACTTCGCCGTTCACACTCATCAAACCGGCTTGGGCCTGGATCGCCGCGTCATAGCCTGCCAATCCACCCAAAGGGCCGTCGGCGCCGAAACCGCTCACACGGCAATACACCAAGCGTGGAAAGCGTTGCGACAAAGCGTCAAAGCCCATGCCCCAGCGTTCCATCGTGCCTGTTTTGAAGTTTTCGATCAGCACGTCTGCGCCTTCGAGCAAACCCATCAGCAACTCGCGGCCCGCGGGCGCGCTGAAGTCCAGTGTCATGCCGATTTTGTTGCGGTTGAGGCCCCGAAAATACGACGCTACACCGTTGTGGTAGGGCGGCCCCCAAGCGCGGGTGTCGTCCCCTTGCGGTGGTTCTACCTTGATCACATCGGCGCCATGGTCGCCCAAAATTTGGCCGCAGTAAGGGCCGCCAAGGATGCGCGACAGGTCGATGACTTTGAGCCCGGCCAAGGCGCCAGGTGCGACGGAAGTTTGAGGTGTTTCAGGTGTCATGTCAGCAGGCAAGGGGTTCATTGGACAGGTGCAGTGAGCAGTTCGGTCAGGGCTGCTTCTGCTGCGCTAAGGCGGGGGGTCAGAGGGTCGTGCGGCAACACCCGGTGTTGCAACACCAACTCGGCCAAGTGCATCCGTTTGTCGTCTTTCAGCTGCGTGGCTTCCCACGCCATCGCGACCGCCGTTGTGACGTGATAAAGCGCAGAGGCCGCTTGCCGTGCCATTGCCTCTGCACCGGGTTGGGTGGCGTGCATGGCGAGAGCAGAGGCTTGTTGTGTCACCACGTTGAGGTCGCTGCGCAGCGCGTCGGTCAGGTCAGACGCCGCCATCAATGAGGCCCAGTGTTGTTGCAATGCCTGCAACGAATCCTCACGCTTGATGGCCCGTATCACGTCCAACGCCACGATGTTGCTGGTGCCTTCCCAGATCGAACCCAGGTGCGCGTCTCGCACCAGCCGGGCATCGCTCCATTCTTCGATGTAGCCACAACCCCCTCTCACCTCCATTGCGTCGCCAGTCACTTTGCGGGCGTCGCGGCAGGCGCGGAACTTGATCAGTGGGGTCATGATGCGGGCGAGCCGGTAGGCCGCTTTGTCGCCCGCATCGGAGGCGCGCAGGGCTTGAGCGGTCTGAAACACCATGGTGCGGGCCTGCTCTGCAGGCACCAGCAGCTTCATGAGTTGCTTGCACATCAGGGGCATGTCGATCAGCTTTTTGCCAAAGGCTTCGCGGTGACGTGCGATGTACAGGGCCTCGCTGACCGCACGCCGCATCAGACCTGCCGCCCGTACCCCATTGGACAGGCGCGAGTTGTTCACCATGTCGGCCATTTGCACGAAGCCACGACCCTGCTCGCCGACCAGCCACGCGCTCGCACCGTCCATGCGGATTTCGCCGCTGGCCATGGAGCGCGTCCCCAGCTTTTCTTTGAGCCGAATGATGCGGTAGCGGTTGTGCCGCCCGTCGTCCAAGTCCCGAGGCAGCAAAAACAGCGACACACCTTTCATGCCCGTATCGCTGCCTTCTACCCGTGCCAACACCATCGCCAAGGCGGCGTCGGGGTTGGAGCAAAACCATTTGTCGCCCGTGAGCAACCATTGCCCTGGCCGATCTGGGTCAGGTCGGGCCAGCGTCTCTGTGGCAGAAATGTCGGAGCCTGCGCCTTGCTCGGTCATGAACATGGCGCCTTGGGCCAAATCGTCCAGGCAGAGGCTGGTGAGGGCCGGCAGGTAACGCTCCACCAGCCCAGGGTCGCCGTATTTTTTGAGGGTTCGGGTGAGAGAGTCCGTCATCGACACCGGGCAGCACAGGCCGAATTCAGCCTGCACAAACAGGTAGGTGAGGGCGTATTTCACGGTCGCGGGCATCTGGCCTTGCCAGCCCAGCACGTCTTGGCGGTGCGAGATGGCCGCCAAGGCGAACTCACCAAACGCCAAGCGTTCCATCTCGACGTAGGCCGGGTGCTTCAGCACACGCTGGTCGTCCAGGCCATTGCGGCTGCGGTGGGCCAGCGTGGGTGGGTTTTTGTCAGCGGTCAGTGCCAGGGTGTCCAGAGCGCCACCGGCCAAAGCCCCCAGACGGGTGAGTTGTGGGGTCAGGTGTGTCAGCAGCTCAGGCGCCAGGTACACCGAGAGCAAGGCCTGCAGGTCAGTGTCGGTGGTGTACAAGTTGACCCC
>CAZHDP010000271.1:0-5118 GCA_964531605.1 uncultured Burkholderiaceae bacterium
GGCACCCTCGGGGTTGCCCCTTCGCCCCGGCCGAAGTGGAGCTTTGGCAAACTGAGACGACACCGGCCTCCGGAGGCGTTAGAGTCTGCAGGTTTGACCGCTTTGCCAACCTTTTGAGCACCACACCATGCAACACGCACCTGACCAGTACCAAGAAATTCGTGACGCCGTGCGCGCCCTTTGCGCCCAGTTTCCTGACGAATACCACCGCAAGGTGGACGAAAAGCGCGCCTACCCCGAAGAGTTCGTGGATGCGCTGACCAAGGCCGGCTGGATGGCGGCGTTGATTCCCCAGGAATACGGTGGCTCGGGCCTGTCGATGGCCGAGGCTTCAGTGATCATGGAAGAGATCAACCGCAGCGGCGGCAACTCTGGCGCCTGCCATGGCCAGATGTACGTGATGAATGCGATTGTGCGCAGTGGCTCGCAGGCGCAAAAAGAAGCCTACTTGCCCAAAATCGCCTCGGGCGAGTTGCGCATCCAGTCGATGGGCGTGACCGAGCCTACCACTGGCAGCGACACCACCAAGCTCAAGACCAGCGCGGTTAAAAAGGACGGCCGTTGGGTCATCAATGGCCAAAAGGTTTGGATTTCGCGCATCCAGCACAGCGACCTGATGATTTTGCTGGCGCGCACCACGCCGCTGGACCAAGTCAAAAAACGCTCAGAAGGCCTGTCGTGCTTCTTGATCGACCTGCACAAAGCCATCGGCAATGGTCTGACCGTGCGACCGATCCTCAACATGGTCAACCACGAAACCAACGAGCTGTTCTTTGACAACTTGGAGTTGCCCGAAGACGCGCTGTTGGGCGAGGAAGGCAAGGGTTTCAAAACGATTCTGGATGGCCTGAACGCCGAACGCACGCTGATCGCCGCCGAGTGCATTGGCGACGGCTACTGGTTCATTGACCGCGCCGCAAAATACGCCAAAGAGCGCGTGGTGTTTGGCCGCCCCATTGGCCAAAACCAGGGCGTGCAGTTCCCCATTGCCGATGCTTTCATCGAACTGGAAGCCGCCAACCTGATGCGCTGGAAGGCCTGCGAGAAGATCGACGCGCACCAAAACGCCGGTGCCGAGGCCAACATGGCCAAGTACCTGGCCGCGAAGGCCAGCTGGGAGGCGGCCAACGTGTGCCTGCAAACCCACGGTGGCTTCGGCTTTGCTTGCGAGTACGACGTAGAGCGCAAGTTCCGTGAGACGCGCCTGTACCAGGTAGCACCGATCTCGACCAACATGATCTATTCCTACGTCGCCGAACACGTGCTGGGCTTGCCCCGTTCTTATTGAACCTTGCCCCTTGGATTGATCACTGTACAGAGTACCTTGCCATGACCTCTTCTGCTTCAAAGCCCCAAGCCCCACGTCCGCTGGACGGCATCACCGTGGTGTCGTTGGAACACGCGATTGCCGCGCCTTTTTGCACGCGTCAATTGGCCGACCTGGGCGCTCGCGTCATCAAGGTTGAACGCCCTGGCGCGGGTGACTTTGCCCGAGCCTATGACACCCGGGTCAAGGGCCTGGCGTCGCACTTTGTGTGGACCAACCGCTCCAAAGAAAGCCTGACGTTGGACCTGAAAAATCCTGACGCGCTGGCCTCCCTCAAAGCACTGTTGGCACAGGCCGACGTGCTAGTGCAAAACCTGGCCCCCGGCGCAGCGGCCCGCATGGGCCTGGGCTACGAGGCGCTGAGTGCCGCGCACCCAGGGTTGATCGTTTGTGACATTTCGGGTTACGGTGACAACGGCCCTTACCGTGACAAAAAAGCCTATGACTTGCTGATCCAGAGCGAGGCGGGCTTTTTGTCGATCACCGGCACGCCCGAAGCACCGAGCAAAGCCGGCAACTCAGTCGCCGACATTGCCGCGGGCATGTACGCTTACACCAACATCCTGTCGGCGCTGCTGTTGCGTGGCAAAACTGGCAAGGGCAGCCACATCGACGTGTCGATGCTGGAATCTCTGGGTGAGTGGATGAACTACCCGCTGTACTACGCGTACGACGGCGCCACCCCACCACCACGCACCGCGGCATCCCACGCCAGCATCTACCCCTACGGCCCGTTCGCGGCGGGCGACGGTGGCACGGTCATGCTGGGCCTGCAAAACGAGCGCGAGTGGAAAGTGTTTTGCGAGGTCGTTTTGCAAGACGCCGCCCTGGCCACCGATCCCCGGTTTGATGCCAACGCCAAACGCAACGAGAACCGTGATGCGCTCAAGGCCATCATCCTTGGCGTGTTCGGCGCCATGAGCACCGCGCAAGTGGTGGCGCGTTTGGACGAGGCGCAAATTGCCAACGCCCGCATGAACGACATGGCGGGCGTGTGGGCGCACCCCCAACTGGCAGCGCGTGAGCGTTGGCACACGGTGGGTTCGCCCGCGGGCGACATTCCTGCGTTGCTGCCCCCAGGGCGCAACAGTGCTTACGACTACCGCATGGACCCGGTGCCCGCCGTGGGCCAACACACCGAAGCCATTTTGCGTGCCTTGGGCAAAACTGATGCGCAGATCGCAGAGATGCGCGCGGCCAAAGCGATCTGATTTCAAGACTGGAGACAAACCCGATGACCACCGTCAACACGACCTCAACCCCCACCGCCCAACTCGCGGCATTTGCTGCCGACCTGCGTTTCGAAGCCATCCCCGCCGATGTGATCGCCAAAATCGAAGACCTGTTGGTCGATTGGTTTGGCTCTGCGTTGGCAGGCAAGGGCTCGCGCCCTGTGGAGTCCATTGCCCGCTTTGCCGCGCAGATGGGGCCAGCCTCTGGCGCTGCGGAAGTGTTGACGGACCGCAGCAGCACCAGCCCCTACCTGGCCGCGATGGCGAATGCGGCGGCATCCCATGTGGCAGAGCAAGACGATGTGCACAACGGGTCTGTGTTTCACCCGGCTACCGTGGTGTTTCCCGCCGCAGTGGCCTGTGCGCAGGCCATCGGTGCGAGTGGCAAGCAGTTGCTGGCGGCCAGCGTGGCGGGCTACGAGGTGGGCATCCGCGTGGGCGAATTTTTGGGGCGCTCGCACTACAAGGTGTTCCACACGACCGGCACGGCGGGCACCTTGGCGGCGGCGGCGGCAGTCGGCAATCTGCTGGGCTTGAACGCCCAGCAAATGCAGCACGCCTTGGGCTCTGCGGGTACGCAATCAGCAGGCTTGTGGGAGTTTTTGCGCACTGCTGCCGACAGCAAACAACTGCACACCGCCCATGCTGCTGCTGCAGGCTTGATGTCAGCCTACCTGGCCAAAGATGGTTTCACAGGGGCCGCTCAGATTTTGGAGGGCCCCCAGGGCATGGCGGCAGGCATGTCGAGTGACGCGGTGCCAGCCAAGCTGGTTGACGGTTTGGGCACGCGCTGGGCCACAGCAGAAACTTCCTTCAAGTACCACGCCTCGTGCCGTCACACGCACCCGGCTGCCGATGCCTTGTTGCAAGTGATTCAAGTGCATGGTCTGCAACCCGGTGATTTGGCCAAGGTGGTGACGCACGTGCACCAAGGGGCGATCGACGTGCTGGGGCCGGTGGTCAACCCGTCTACGGTGCACCAGAGCAAGTTTTCGATGGGCACGGTGCTGGCGCTGGTGGCGCAATACGGCCATGCGGGCTTGACCGAGTTTGACACCCATTACGCCAGCCCAGTCACCAAGGCTGTGTGTGACCGTGTGGAGATGGTGCTCGATGCCGAGGTGGACGGGGCTTACCCTCGCCGTTGGATCGGCAAAGTGACCGTGACCACCACCGATGGTCGGGTCTTGCAAGGCCGTGTGGACGAGCCCAAGGGTGATCCCGGTAACACCCTGAGCCGGGACGAAATCACCGCCAAGGCCAAGCGCCTGGCCGCGTTCAGCCATGCTGCAACAGAGGCTGAGATGGACCAAGCGATTGCGCGCCTGTGGAACATCTCCAAAGTGACCCCTGTGGGACGCCTGACGGCCTGAGTTTCAAGGTACGCTTGGCTTTTGATTTGCAAGGTTTTGACATGAACAACACAAGCTCACCCCTCCCACTCAAAGGCATCCGTGTGCTGGACCTGTCCCGCGTGCTGGCGGGGCCGTGGTGCGGCATGGTGCTGGGGGACTTTGGTGCAGAGGTCATCAAGGTTGAACACCCCAAACGTGGCGACGACACCCGGGACTGGGGCCTCAAAATCGGCACCACCCAAACGGCCTATTTCAACAGCGTGAACCGCAACAAGCGGTCCATCACCCTCGATTTGCAGACGCCTGAGGGGCAGGCGATTGCGTTGGATTTGGCCAAACAATGCGACGTGGTGATCCAAAACTTCAAGTTTGGTGGCGTGGACGCCATGGGCTTGGCTTACGAAGACATCAAAAAAGTCAAACCTGACATCGTGTACTGCTCGATTTCGGGTTATGACCGCACGGGCCCTGAGGCCGCGCGCCCAGGTTACGACTTGGTGGCCCAGGGTGAAGCTGGCCTGATGGCCATCAACGGCGAAGCTACACAGCCGCCACTGAAGTTTGGCGTGGCCGTGGTCGACATGATGACGGGCATGTACTCGGCGCAAGCGGTGCTGGCTGCCCTGTTTGAGCGCGAGCGCACCGGCAAAGGCCGTCATGTGGAGCTGGCCCTGTTTGACAGCGGCTTGATGATCACGGCGTACTACGGCCTCGAAGCCTTGTTGATGCAAAAAGACCCTCAACGCTTTGGCAATGCCCACCCGTCCATCGTGCCGTATGGCGTGTTTGACGCCAAAGACGGCCCCGTGGTCATTGCCGTGGGCAACAACGCACAGTTTGAGCGCTTTTGCGCCAGCGTGATTGACCGTCCTGACCTGGCCAGCGATGAGCGCTTCAAGACCAATCTGGGCCGTGGCGCTCACCGCGACGAGCTGATTCCTCAGCTGTTGTCAGGCATTGCAGAGCGCCCGCGCAAAGTGCTGCTGGAGCGCTTGGCCGAAGCCGGCATTCCCTGCGGTGAGGTCCTCACGCTCATGGAAGCGCTGAATTCAGAGCGTGCCGTGCGTGGTGGCTTGGTCACGCAACAGCCCCATCCCGAAGGGGGATCGGCCCATGTCATGGCACCGCCTTACCGCATGGATGGCGAGCGTCTGGCGATTCGCCGGGCGCCGCCCGTGTTGGGTGAGGGCACTTCGGATGTGTT
>CAZHDP010000272.1:0-5111 GCA_964531605.1 uncultured Burkholderiaceae bacterium
GGGCGGTGTCAGTTGGGATGCCGTGGACAGCCAAGGCATGCTCACGTCTATGCCGGGCGTGTTTTGTGCGGGGGAAATGCTGGACTGGGAGGCACCCACCGGGGGTTATTTGTTGTCGGCCAGTTTGGCCAGTGGTCGCGCGGCGGCGATCGGTGCACAGCAGTATTTGGCGCAGCAGGGCAGGGGATGACCGTGGGCACTTGAGCAAGTGCGGCCACATCGTGTCTAGACCAAGTGTTTCCAATGCCCCTCATGGTGGTCATGACATAGCGATTTAGTCAACAAATCTTTACAATCCGTTCTCCGCGGCCTTGCGCTGCTGATGGTCAGATGTTCATGTTGCCTGTGTCCCGCCTGAGTGCTTTTGTTGCCGCCCTTGACGTGTTGGGGCTTGTGTTCGTATGTGTGTTGTACAGCGCCGGGGTCGTCTCATTAGGCACCGCTACCGTGGGCTGGTTGGCATTTGTGGCCTTGTCCGCAGCGGGTGCCATGTGGGTGACGGGGCAGCGTGCCAGTGGCGTGTCAGGTGGTGCAAGCCAAGCGGTGAACGAAGACCTCTTGCGCAGCGAATCGAGGTTGCGTCGTGCAGAGTTGGCCTCTAGGTCTGGCAACTGGGAATACCACGCACCGTCGCGCGTCATCGTGGCCTCAGAGGGTGCTGCGCGAATTTATGGACTGTCGCAGCAAGCGTTCACGATGGAAAAGATCCAGTCCATGGCGTTGCAGCATTACCGACCCATGCTCGACGACGCTCTGCGCAATGTGGTTGAAATCGGTGCGCCTTACGACGTGCAGTACCAAATCAAGACCGCTGACACCGGGCAAATCAAGCACCTGCGGGCTGCCGGGGAATATGTGGCCTCCACCGGGTTTGTCTTCGGCATTGTTCAGGACATCACCCGGCAAAAGCAGGAAGAGGCCAAGCGCAATCTGGCAGCCAATGTGTTCACCCATGCCCGCGAAGGCATCATGATCACCGATGCCGAAGGCTTGATCGTGGACGTGAACGCCACGTTCACCCATATCACGGGGTACAGCCGCGAGGAGGTCTTGGGCAAGAACCCTCGGCTGTTGAAGTCAGGTCGGCAAGGCCCTGGGTTTTACGCTCAGTTGTGGCGTGAGTTGCAAACCCACGGCTATTGGGCTGGCGAGGCCTGGAATCGGCGCAAGAACGGCGAGGTGTTTGCTGAGATGCAAACCATCAGCGCTGTGCTCGACGAGTCAGGCCAGGTGCAAAACTACGTGTCGCTGTTCACGGACATCACCCCGATGAAAAACCATGAGCAGCAGCTGGAGCACATCGCTCACTTTGATGCGCTGACGGGTTTGCCCAACCGGGTGCTGCTGGCCGATCGGCTGCAACAACTGATGGCGCAGAGCCTGCGCCGGGGCAAATCGCTGGCGGTGGCCTACCTGGACCTGGACGGATTCAAATCCATCAACGATCGGCATGGCCATTCGGTGGGCGACGACATGCTGATTGCCTTGTCCAAGCGCTTGCAATCTGCCTTGCGTGAGGGGGATTCACTGGCCCGCATTGGTGGCGACGAATTCGTGGCGGTCTTGGTTGACCTGGAACAGGCCGCCGATTACGAGGCCATCCTGGCCCGCTTGCTCACCGCGGCCTCTGACGAGGTGTCGGTTGATCAACTGTCTTTGCGTGTATCGGCCAGCATCGGCATGACCTTGTTCCCGCAAGACGGGGCCGACGCCGAGCAACTGATGCGCCATGCGGACCAGGCCATGGTGATTGCCAAGTTGGCAGGCAAAAACCGGTATCACCTGTTTGATGTGGTGCAGGATGCCGCCGTCAGGTCACACCGCGAAAGCTTGGAGCACATCCGCTCTGGCCTGACGCGGGGTGAGTTTGTCTTGTTTTACCAGCCCAAGGTGGACATGCGGGCTGGCAAAGTGGTGGGCGCCGAAGCCCTGATCCGCTGGCAACACCCCGAGCGAGGCCTGTTGCCGCCCTCGGTGTTTTTGCCTGCAGTGGCAGACCACCCCCTGTGCATTGACATGGGCGAATGGGTCATCACCACAGCGCTGGCGCAGATGTCTCGCTGGCGGGCGCAGGGCCTGATGTTGTCGATCAGCGTCAACATTGAAGCGCATCAACTGCAGCAAGCTGACTTTCCCAAGCGCCTTGCCAGCCTGGTGGCGGCGCAATCCGACGTGCCGCCGATTTGTCTGGAAGTGGAAATCCTGGAATCCAGTGCGTTCAGCGATGTGCAGCAGGTCGCCAACATCGTGCGGCGATGCCAAACCTCGGGTGTGCGTTTCGCGCTCGACGATTTCGGCACAGGTTATTCCTCGCTCACTTACATCCGTCACTTGCCGGCGGAGATCGTCAAAATTGACCAAAGTTTTGTACGTGACATGTTGGAAGACCCAAACGATCTGGCCATCGTCGAGGGCGTGATCGGTCTGGCAACGGCGTTCCGGCGTGAAGTCATCGCCGAGGGCGTTGAATCGGTAGCCCATGGCGAGCGTTTGCTGGCCCTGGGTTATTCGCTGGCCCAAGGCTATGGCATTGCCCGGCCCATGCCTGCGGCTGATTTGCCGAATTGGATTGCCAACTGGACCTCTGACCCTGCCTGGGCCAGCGTGCGGCGCTGAGCCAGACACGGCGGCTCACCCCGCACCGCTGATAAGGTGCGGGACTTCACGGGTGAATATCGCCTCAAACCCGATCACAATCGGGGGGATGACGATACGCACGATTTTGAAAATGGGTGACCCGCGCCTCCTGCGGGTGGCCCAGGCTGTCACAGCTTTTGACACCGACGAATTGCACCTCTTGGTGGCTGACATGCTCGACACCATGCAGGCAGCCAATGGCGCTGGCTTGGCAGCCCCGCAAATCGGCGTGGACTTGCAGGTGGTGATTTTCGGCACCGATGCGCCCAACCCCCGTTACCCTGATGCACCGCTGGTGCCACGCACGGTGTTGATCAACCCCGTGATCACGCCGTTGGCGCAAACCGAAGAGAGCGACTGGGAGGGCTGTCTGTCGGTGCCCGGCTTTCGAGGCATGGTGCCACGCTGGTCGCACATCCGTTACCAAGGTGTGGACCTGTATGGTGACCCGATAGACCGTGAAGTCCAAGGCTTTCACGCCCGTGTGGTGCAGCATGAATGTGACCACCTGATCGGCACGCTGTACCCCATGCGGGTGCGCGATTTCAGGCAATTTGGTTTCACCGAGGTGCTGTTTCCTGGGTTGGACCCAGCGTCAGACGATTGATCGGGAAGGGCGGGGCGACGCACCATGGTTTTCAGTTCCAACATTTTCTTTTTTGCCTTCCTCCCGCTGTTCCTGGCGACCTATTACCTGATGCCCTTCAAAGGGCGGTCGGCGTTGATTTTGGTCCTCAGTTATGCGTTTTACAGTTGGTGGCGGCCTGACTTTCTGGGGTTGCTGGTGGGTGTGACGCTGGTGTCCTATGGTTTTGCCCTGGCCATCGAAAACGCCCAGGACGAGGCCCGACGTTATCGGCTGTTGACCATTGGGGTGACGCTCAACCTGCTCGCCTTGGGGTACTTCAAATACGCCAATTTTGGCGTTGACACCCTCAATGCCCTGTTGACTGGCTTGGGCATGTCCGGGGTGTCAATGACCCATGTGCTGTTGCCGATTGGCCTGTCGTTTTACATCTTTCACGCGATCAGCTACCTGGTCGACATCTACCGCCGTGAGGCGCCACCGGCCAAAAACCTGATCGACTTTGCGGCCTTCATCGCGCTGTTCCCTCATTTGGTGGCGGGCCCTGTGCTGCGCTACAACCTGCTGGCCGAGCAGTTCCGCAGCCGTGTTCATTCGTGGGAGCGGTTTTGCCGAGGCACGGTGATTTTCATGGTCGGCTTTTGCAAAAAAGTGCTGATCGCTGACTCGGTGTCACCGCTGGCCGATGCGGCGTTTTCGGCCTCCGTGCCGTCGCTCGCCGATGCTTGGATCGGGGCGGTGGCCTACACCGTGCAATTGTTTTTTGACTTCAGTGGCTACACCGACATGGCGATCGGGCTGGCGCTGATGATCGGCTTTGTGTTTCCGGAAAACTTCAACGACCCCTACACGTCCAAGTCGATCACTGAGTTTTGGAAACGCTGGCACATGTCATTGTCAAGCTGGTTGCGTGAATACCTTTATATCGCCTTGGGGGGTAACCGCCATGGCACGGTGCGCACGTACATCAACCTGTTTTTGACCATGCTCCTGGGCGGTCTGTGGCATGGTGCCAACTGGACGTTCATTGTCTGGGGGGCATGGCATGGCGGCATTTTGGCCCTGGAGCGGTATTGGAAATCCAAGCACCCCCAAGACCTGCTGCCCGGCTGGCTGGCGGTGGTGTGGACCATGTTGTTGGTGATGGTGGGGTGGGTGTTGTTCAGAGCTGCAGACATGGCCAGCGCATTGCGCATGTTTGCGGGCATGTTGGGGCTTCAAGGCGTCGCGTTCACCGATGCTGTGGTCTGGCAAGTCACGCCAGACCGCATCGGCATGTTGATGGTGGGTGTGGGTCTTGTGTACGCCATGCCTTGGCTCAAACGCACGGGTGGCGGGCCATTGCGCTACCTGCTGGTGCCCCTGTTTTTGTGGGCCTTGGCAACGCTGTCGTCACAGGCGTTCACGCCGTTCTTGTATTTCCAGTTTTAAGGGGCAAGCCATGGCAAACACAACGACCCTAGCGCGGGCCAATCTCTTCACCGCCAGTGCCGCCTGTACTTTGTTGGTGGTGATGGCCTGGGGGGTTGGGCAGTTGGTTGGCGCCGTGCGCAGTGGGTTGGAGTTTCCCGACAGTCTGAGTGATTTTCGCGAAGGGCGGACGACCCAAACCATTGAGAAACAAATTGACCAAAAACTGCCCGCCCGGGCCACCTTGATTGCTGTGGCCAACAGCCTGCGCTATCGGCTGATGGGCGGTGGTGGTGAGCAGGTCCGCTTGGGCAAAGGTGACTGGCTCTACCTGACCGATGAGCTGCGCCATTACCCTGACGCAGCCTCTCATCAAGCCGCGCGCCTGGACCTGTTGGACCAGGTCAACCGTTCATTGCAAGCCCGTGGGGTCACACTGCTGGTGGTACTGGTGCCTGACAAAGCGCGCCTCTATCCC